>JASJEE010000367.1 GCA_030064835.1 Microcoleaceae cyanobacterium MO_207.B10
TAAGTAGAGAGTGGTAAATATTGTACTTTATGTATCAAATTGTAAAATGTTTCATAAGTAAGTTATATCAGTGCTTTGAAGGCTTTTATAACTAAATATCCAACATCTTTTTTAACCTTGCTCTACTTAGTCATTTCAGTTAACAGTTAACAGTTATCAGTAGGGACGTTGCATCCAACGTCCCTACCAAGAAATAATTAATAATTATTCATTGAACTACCACCTAAAACCTATCACCTAACACCTACAACCTACCACCTAGAAATTTATTTGTAGCAAACAGTTATCAAAATGGTATTCACAATATAATTACTAAACTTTTTTAAAAACGATAAAATTTTTCATACCAAGTTTTTCATAAAGTTCAACTGCTTTACTATAAGCTGACTGCATTGCTTCTAAGTTTTTAATCTCTCCATGAGAATTTTTGATATTTAACAAAACCCATCCAAGATTATGATAAGCTTCTGCATAATTGGCATTAATTTTGATTGCTTTTTCTAAGAAAGATTTAGCGATAAACCATTGCTGTTGACGACCTAATAATGTACCTAAACGAAACAGAGCTATTTCATTTTGATAATTTGTGCTGATATTTTTATAGATTTGAATGGCAGCTTGATAGTTTCCCAGATGTTCATAAGCAATGCCTAAATTCAAAAAAATCCAAACTGAAACTTCTGGTAAATGGCTGGCTTTTTCTAGACAATTAATCGCCTCCTGCCATTGGTTTTTGCAGCCTAATCTCCAACCTTTGCATCCCCAAGCAAATGTACTATCAGGTAGTTGATTAATAAATTCTTTTATACATCTATCTACATCTGGGGCAGGTTGATTTATTAATTCTTGGTCTATGGCAATAATTAAACAAGGGTAAAGCCAATTTAGCAGTTTTTGATGATAATTATTTTGATATTGTTTGGCAATTGTGATTGCTGGGCGGTTAGCGCGAATGGCTTCTACCCACTGTTTTTGATTGACTAAAATCCAAGCTTTTAATCCTAATGTAAAGGCAGAATTACTATCTAATTCTAGAGCAATATTACAGACAATTAATGCTTCTTCCCATCTAGATGATTTTGCTAAAGCCCAAGCAAAGTTAGCCTGTATCCAAGATACTTTTGACGATAAATTAACTGCTCTTTCTAACTGTTTAAGTGCCTGTTCCCAATTTTCTTGGCGACAATTAATTAAGCCTAAAACTCCATAAACTCTGCCATCATCTGGAGATATTTTAATAGCTTGATTAGCAGCACTAATAGCTTGGTTATCGTCTATATAAACTAATATCATTGCTAGTTCTACTGCTGCTATGCCATTATCAGGTTCTTGAACCAAACATTGTTTATAACTGTTCACGGCTTCTGCTAATTTTCCTGCTTTTAAAATCTGTCTAGCTTCCTTTAATTGTTGAGAAATAAAGTCACCTTTAAGTGCATCAATTAATTCATCAGCACTTTGAAAACGTTCTGCCATTTCCATGTTCATTCCTGTTAAAATAATTTGTTCTGTTTGAGGCGTAATAGAAGGTTCTATTTGGCGTGGAAAAATCAAACTTTCTGACCCCAGTCTTCCTGGTGCAGCCATTGGCACTCTACCTGTTAAAGCATGATAAATTGAGGCACAAACAGCATATAAATCTGTACTGGGATTTGGTTTACCCAGGTTAGCATATTGTTCTATTGGGGCGTATCCTGGTGTTAACATCGCGGTCATTTTATTAGTCAGACCTGCTAAAAATTCTCTGGCGGAACCAAAATCAATTAGGATAGCTTTATTTTGGGAATTAATAATAATATTATCGGGTTTAATATCGCGGTGGAGAAAGTTATTGGCATGAACTAATTTTAAAGCTTCAGCTATTTGAGTAAAATATTTTTTGACAATATTTTCTGGTAGTTTGCCTCGTTCTTTCAAAATTTTAGACAGTGGTTTACCAGAGACAAATTCCATGACTAAGTAGGCTGTATTATTGGCTTCAAACCAGTTGATGACTCTGACAATATTGGGGTGAATACATTTTTTTAGAGATTCTGCTTCTGTCTTGAATTTTTGGATTTGTTGGTGTTGAATTTTCGGGGTAATAGAGGGAGGCCAAATAATATTAATTCCATGTCTGAGAAACTTATCTGGGCAAAGTTCTTTAATCGCAACATCGGTAAAATTTGCTAAATCTGTTGCTTGATAAGTAATGCCAAAACCTCCTTCACCCAAAGTTTTTTCGATTCTATATTTATCTTGTAGAGTAATACCGCCAGGAAGTTGATAACCGACTGAATTTAAGTTGGTTAAAGGGCAACCACAGGCAGTACAGGTAATAGCTGTATCAAGATTTTCTGCGCCACAAATTGGGCAGTTGATCAACATTTTTTTATCCTTATTTGATTGAAGAAGGAAGAAATGAACCTTTAATGGCTCTTCGGTATTTAGTTCCCTAAACTAATGAATCTGCTTTTCGGGAACGGGGAATGGGGAACAGGGAACAGATGTCAATTTTCTAGTTTATTAATTAGACTAATCACCATTTTGCTTTCTTCTTTTAATAATTTTAGAATCATTTCTACTTCTTTTTATGGGCATAATCTTAGTCGTTTAGATAAAATTAAATGTGTTTCTAATTCATTAATTGAGACTTGAGCTATGTTTAAAAATCTGATACAGCGGTTTTCATTTCAGTAGACTACAGTAGGGACGTTAGTAGGGAGGTTGGATGCAAGGTCCCTACAAGGTTTTGGTTATGGCCCCGGTGGTTCATCAAGAGCGAAAAGCGCTGTATATTCTCCTCTATATCTATGTCCATATCCTTCAGGGATATTGGCAGGAATTGAAACAGCACTTCACTTATTCTAATTTGTTGAACCATTCCATATAACTCATCTTGAGGAAAAATTTTGGTGATTAAATAGCATTTTTATCCTATTTCCATACCTTTTTGCCATATTCTTAAGTCTTTAAAGTCGTTAATATTTGACATTTGTTTTTTTCTTTAAAACCGTTCCCTGTTCCCTGTTCCCTGTTCCCTAAAAGTCTCCAATATCTCAAAACTTAAATCATATTGCTATAGATTGAATATATTTAAGTAATCAAAAATAGTAATCGAATTTTACCTATAGCTATTTCATCTCCTGAGTTTAATATTTCTGGTTTATTAATCCGGTAGCCAAACCGATTTTGACCTGTAGGCTTAATATAAATACCATTAGCAGAACCAATATCTTTTATCTGCCACTGATGATTTTCAAAAGCAATTTCTGCATGAGTCGAAGAAACAGTTTCATCCCCATAAAATCCATCTAAATCAATTTCAACCGGACCAATATTTGGGTCAAATTTGCCAATAATTACATTATTACTATCAATAATAAATTCTGGTACAGGCGCACCTACTTGTTTTGGGATAAGTTTAACAATATTATTAGTAATAAGAGTGGGATTAGTTGGATTTTTAGGAGAAATATTTGCCGTTTGGGCTGGTTCTAGAGTTGGGGGTGGACTGGTGGGAATATTTGTCGATTCTGGGGCAATGATTTGATTACTAGTTTGATTAAAACTTACTGGTTCTGGGTCTGTTTGTAAAAGTGTTTTTATCTCTGGGTTTTTAATTTTGATTTGTTGTTTTATTTCTTGAGCTTCAAATAAACTAATTTCTGGTCTCATTTCTGAACCACAAACTTCGCAAAATTGGTTTTTGTCTGCATTTCTATCGTAGAAACATAAATTACAAGTAATCGCCATAGTTATCCTCAATAATCAATGAATTTTAAGAAAAGTCTAGGGGGGGTAATGCTCCTATTTTTGGTTCTACATCAGATAAATCTGGATAAATAAGTGGGGGAATTTCTTGATTTCCTGATTCTGTTAGCTGGTGCATATTCTGATGTTTAATTGCAGGTAAGTCTAGAACAATACTACTGTCTCTATATCCTTCTTTGATATCTTCAATCCATGTTTTGATAATTATTTGTAAGTTTATATCGTTAATTTGACAGTTAGTTTGGCTTTCTAAATCCTTTCTGATTTTGTGAGACATTATTGGGGTAAAAAAATTGGCAGGGTGGTCTTCATAATTTTGTTGTAAGTCTATAGTATATCTATATTGTTGGTTATTTTTTTTGTTGGTTAGAGTCAGAGAATATTTTACCATAATCATTAGACCTCTGGTGCAAAAGGGGAAGTAGGGACGAATTGCAATTCGCCCGTACAGGAGTAGGGGAAATAATTGATGATTTATATATATGGAATTGATTTGATTTTTGATGCTCGGAAATATCTATTAAAATTAATTAAGCGTAACTGCATCTATATTCCATTTTTTATCGGTAGCATTCCAAACTAAAAATAAATCCAGAGATTGGGAAATACTTTCCCCAGATTTTTTAGTATATTGAACTTGCACATTTACTGTGGCTGTTTCTGTACTTTTGCTGATTTGTTGCACATCTTGAATGGTAATTTTACTCATTTTTGCCCACCAACTATTATAGGAATTATAACCGTCTGGATGAAGTTGTTGATTAGTTTTAAAACTTGTGGATAGTTGATTCCAAGCTTGCTGAAATTTACCTTGATTTAGATGGTAATAATAACTTTTTACTGCTTCTTCAGCAGATGCTTTAATAGCAGTTTCTTGCGAGGTAGTTTCTGATTTTGGTGTTTCTGTACTAACTAAAGATGGTTCAGGTGTTGGTATATCACCTAAACTCATTTCTAGATTAAATTCCGTAGATTCAGTAGGGGTAGAAACTTGCACAATATATTCTCCTGTTAGGGGTAAATCAATAGACATTTCTTCTCCAGCGATGGGAGAATTTGTCTGTTCACTGATGATTAATTCCCGTCGTTGTAATAATTTGGTATCTGGGGCAAATATCCAAATACAAACATTGCTGGTAATACTATAATTAAAGTCTTTTCCTGTTCGAGCATAAAATTTATATCCAAGTTGTTTTTCGGAGTTAACTGTATCGGATATAGTGATTAAATTTTCGGTTAAAGTTAAAGATTTGGTGTCTGTTTTATCCAGACGAGTGAGTGGTTTTTCTGGGCATTCTAAAAATGTGGGTGTTGGTGAGATTGTCGGTAAGTTTAATTGATTTTCGGCGGTAGAAAAGTCACTGCACCCACAGATTATTAAAGTAGTTAAATATAGTAGTAATTTTTTCATATATTAGTTTGTACATAGATTGGTAAATATTTCAGATTTTCTGTTTTGATTAAATACATTTAAAATGATAGATTAAAATTTGCTCATTTTATCTTAGTTAAGCATAAAATATTTGATAATTTCAACTTGCCTAACCCATTACTAACCGAAAACCAACATCGTCATCTTGCCCCATCGGAGCTCTTCTAACACGATTTGCAGAACGGCAGCTCTTAGGAAAGCAACTCCAGGAACCACCACGGAGCAACTTGCTATCGCTTTTACTATCTCCCCCAGTTTTCCAAATACTGCCATCTGTGGGAGCATTATCATAGTTATAATGCCAGACATCCTGACACCATTCCCAGACATTGCCGTGCATATCGTACAACCCAAAAGCATTGGGAGGAAAATTTCCGATATCCGTTGTTTCTTGGCGCTCAATTCCTTTTGCTTCGGAGGCATAAATAGAACTGCCACGATAATTAGCTAACTCAGTCGTTATAGTTTCCCCAAAATAAAACGGTGTAGTTGTTCGAGCGCGACAAGCATATTCCCATTCTACTTCAGTTGGCAACCGATAATTTTTACCACTTATTTGTGATAGTCGTTGACAAAACTGTATCGCATCATTCCAGGATACTTTCTCCACAGGAAGATTAGCACCTCTAAAAAATGAAGGATTATTTTCCATGACAGCCTCCCACTGTGCCTGAGTTACTGGATATTTACCCATAAAAAATGCAGGAACATCTACATAATGTTGCGGACTTTCATGAATAGTTCGCTTTAGTTCTGTATCTGGAGAACCCATGAGAAACCTACCCCCAGGAACTAATACCATTTCTAAGATGACACCGTTGGGGAGATGTTCTGTAATTATCTGTGCTTGTTGTTGACGGTGCTGAATAATTTCTCCTTTGGCGTTAACGGTGACAGTAGTAAATGTTTGGGTTGAGCTGATGAGTTCTGTTTGTGGTAGGGGCTCAGACAAGGAAGTAGAGGGTAGAGTTATTTTTGTAGATTTATTAGGTGAGTCTTTAGTAATGTTGGTGTCTGTTGCAACTCGAAAACCAAAATGTTTCTTGTTCTGATGATCTTTCAAGACTAAACCATAACGTAGAGTGGAGCGACAAAACCACAGACTGTTAAGCCAAGAGCCACCACGGAGCAGTCTACGGTTTTTAGACCCCCCAGTTTCCCAAGCACTACCATCTCTGGGAGCGCCATGATAATTTCCATGCCAAATATCTTGACACCACTCCCAAACATTACCGTGCATATCGTATAACCCAAAAGCATTTGGAGGAAAATTACCTACATCTGTTGTGTGTTGACGATATTGTTTTGGGGAGTCATTGTCTAATCCTGTTGTGTAATTATAATTAGCTAACTCAGACGTTATAGTTTCTCCAAAATAAAAAGGTGTTGTTGTTC
>JASJEE010000362.1 GCA_030064835.1 Microcoleaceae cyanobacterium MO_207.B10
TTGATTATTTATTGCTTGAATTGCAGCATTGTGCATCAGCGGAGACAGAGAATGTTCAACTGGATAACCAATGACTCCTAATAATTTTGTTTTACCTGTAATCATTTGTGAAATTAAATCCCAATTGGCATTAGTAGGACGTGTATTAAATGATTTGGCCAAGGATAATTTAAAGGAAGCTCATAAAAGCTTAGATAGGTCAAAAAATGCAAAAGATTATGTTTCCTGGCAGTTAGAAGTTACTTCAGCTAGAGATTTTTTCATACATGCGAAGATTTTATTTTCTAATGCGGCAAAAAAGAATAAACTAATTGGGATAGTAGCTAAAGCATCAGAAGCTGTTTGCCTACTTTATATTGCTCAATGTAATGAAATGCTTGGATATAAAAAAGACCGAAAGGAGAACTTAGTAGAAGCAAAAAAAATATATTTGTGGTTAATGAAGCCTCCAATTCAAGATCAGCTAGTACCCACAATCAAGAATTCACTTCTGTTTGTGTCGCTAATTGGTTTTGGTGCTAATATTGGTGGTTTGGGTGGACTGTTGCTCGCAATGCTTTTGTCGGTTCCATCCATTGAAATTGGTCTAGGTATCTTCGGTTTAGGAGTACTCATGGGAGGAGGGATGGGTACTTACATCACACTACATTTTTCATCATCAAGTTTTGTATCTGATGAAGAATACACTCAGCTAGAGAACTTAATAAGTAAAGATGACTCTAAAGAGGAAATTATCAAGATCATTAATTCTCAGCAATACCGAATTAATGAAGCAAGGAAAATAACATCACTAATTCATTCTGAAGGCTGGGTCAATTAGCCATAGACCTATAGATTATACCAGATTTTACATTTAAGAAGGGCTTTTTTGCATGAAAGTAGCGATAGAACATCTGTTCCGCTGTCGCCAACAGGTCAAGCGGAGGAAGTGTGGAGCTATATTGCTCTATTTCTATAGATTGATATTTTATTCATCTATTGGACAATAGTTAAGGTTTGCTGATTAACTCTCAAACCATTTACAGGTAAAAGTTTCAGACTTTTTATTTCCAAGATTGATATTTTATTCATCTATTGGACAATAGTTACAGCAGTTTCTGCACATTATAAAGTATATATGTGGAGCCTAGCGACAGCCATATACTTTGATGCAACAAAGGCTTTAAGAAGACTAGCATGATTGTAAACATTCCGACTAAAAAAATACGTCTGGACTACCCCAAACGTATTTAAGTTAGTAATAATTTTCTCAGAGTTTATTACTACAGAGCATTAGCACCACCAACAACCTCAAGCAATTCTTGAGTAATAGCAGCTTGCCGAGCTTTATTATAGGAAAGAGTTAATGTACCAACTAATTCACTAGCATTATCACTAGCATTACTCATTGCAGTCATCCTAGATGCTAACTCACTAGCAGATGATTCTTGCCACGCTCTCAATAATTGGTTGGTCAAAAATAATGGTAAAAGAGCCTCTAAAATTTGAGTTGGGTCTTGCTCAAAAATCATATCGCGAGGGAAACTTTTAGTAGGTGAACTTACTTTTTCCCGTGATACTTCAAAGTGACCACCTTTAGTAGTTAAACGGAAGATTTCATCATCCTTAACTTCTAAACCTTGAGGATCGAGAGGTAAAAGAGTTTGAATTACAGGTGTAGAGCTAATTAATGAAATAAACTTAGTATAAATCAACTCTACTCTATCTAATGCTCCTGAAGCAAAATAGGAAAGCATTTCATCAGAGACTGTAGAAGCATCATCAGCTGTAGGAATTTTTTCGGGGTTATTATAGGTATTTAAAATAGGTACTTCTCGACGTTGGAAATATTGAATTGCTTTGCGTCCGATCAAGATATATTTGTAGTCAATACCTTGTTCTGTAAGTTCGCGAGCCCTCGTTTCTGCACGTTTGATAATGTTACTATTGTAACTTCCACACAAACCACGATTTCCAGAAATAACTAATAACCCCACTGTTTTAACTTCTCGTTGTTTGAGTAGGGGTAGGTCTACGCTTTCAAATTGTAAACGTTCTGCAAGTCCATATAATACTTGAGCCAAGCGATCGGCAAAGGGGCGAGTACCTATTACTTGTTCTTGGGCACGACGCACTTTAGCGGCTGCCACTAAGCGCATTGCTTCTGTAATTTTTTTAGTGTTTTTAACGGACTTGATGCGATCGCGAATAGCTTTTAAGTTAGGCATTGTTTTGTATAGTTAAGAAGAAGGAAGAAGGGAAACTTTACCAATCAGTTTCACTGTAGCAGGGACTATAAATTTCTCCCCATGAAGTCAACTAGATAAAACTTTTTTCTACTGATAAATCTAGTTGCTATAACCTTTTTTTTGATAAATCTATCTAACTGATAATTAGTGGATAATTGTTTTTTATCAGTTATTAACAACTAACCACTAACTATTAAAACTTGTGAGCAACCAATCTGATTAAGCTGATACCAAGAATGTTTGCTTATACTCAGTAATACCCTCTTGTAAAAGTTTTACTGCTTCATCAGTTAGTACCTTTTCACTCCGGATAATTTCACCGAACTTGGACTTACTATTATTCATGTAATCCAGTAAACCAGAAATAAAGGCAGTTACTTTATCAACAGGAATATCATCTAAGTAACCATTAATACCAGAATAAATCACAGCTACCTGTTCAGGAAGTGACCGAGGCGAGTTTTGGGGTTGCTTCAAAATCTCCCGCAAACGCTGACCTCTTGCCAATTGGTTTTGAGTAGCTTTATCCAAATCTGATGCGAACTGAGAGAATGCTTCCAATTCAGCAAACTGAGCTAGTTCTAACTTAATCTTACCAGCAACTTTTTTCATTGCTTTGGTTTGAGCTGCAGAACCAACCCTGGATACAGAAACACCCGCGTTCACTGCTGGACGGAAACCAGCATTAAATAGGTCACTAGATAGGAATATCTGACCATCAGTAATAGAAATTACGTTAGTAGGAATGTATGCAGAAACGTCACCTGCTTGAGTTTCAATAATTGGCAGGGCGGTCATACTACCTGCACCAAGGTTATCACTGAGTTTAGCCGCTCTCTCTAGGAGACGAGAGTGGAGATAGAATACGTCTCCTGGATATGCTTCACGACCTGGTGGACGACGTAGCAGCAAAGAAACTTGGCGATAAGCTTGAGCTTGCTTTGAAAGGTCATCATATATTACCAGGGTAGCTTTACCCTTATACATGAAGTATTCAGCAATAGTCGCACCTGTATAAGGAGCTAAGTATTGCAGAGTTGCAGGGTCACTGGCGTTAGCTGCAACAACAACGGTATAATCCATTGCCCCTTTATCTTCCAGAGTACCTACTACCTGAGCTACTGTAGAAGCTTTTTGACCAATAGCCACATATACACAAACAACATCTTCACCTTTTTGGTTGATAATAGTATCAACAGCGATGGATGTTTTACCTGTTTGTCTGTCACCAATAATTAATTCCCGTTGACCTCTACCGATAGGAATCATCGAGTCAATAGCAGTAATTCCGGTTTGCATCGGTTCATGAACGGAACGGCGCTCAATAATTCCAGGAGCAGGAGATTCAATCAGACGACTATCAGTGGTTTGAATATCTCCCTTACCATCAATGGGCCGACCAAGACCATCAACTACCCGGCCAATCATTGGATCTCCCACTGGTATCTGGGCAATTCTACCTGTAGCAGTTACACTAGAACCTTCTTGAATTTCCCGGCCCTCACCCATTAATACAACACCCACGTTGTCTTCTTCTAGGTTTTGGGCAATACCTACAGTGCCATCTGAGAACTCTACAAGTTCTCCTGCCATTACTTTATCTAGGCCATAAATCCTAGCAATACCGTCACCTACTTGGAGAACAGTACCAACGTTAGATACTTTAACATCTTGGTCATACTGTTCTATCTGGTCGCGAATAATTTGGCTAATTTCGTCAGGTCTGATAGATACCATTTTTATTTTCTATTGTCAAGAATTTTACACTAAATTTATCGGTCATTATCCAGCATTAAGGCTGATACCAATCCGGCGTAGTTGTCCTCGCAAACTAGAGTCAACTATCTGAGATCCTATTTTGATAATCACACCACCGAGCAAACTAGGATCGATGCTAGTTTCGATTTCTACTTCCCTTGCACCAGTCATTGATTTGACTCGTTCGCGGACTGTATTTTTCTGGTCTTCGTTTAACTCTACTGTGGAGGTCACTTCTGCTAAAACGGTTTGATTCAGTTCTCGCAACAGTGCTAAGTATTGTTTACCTATACCTTCGATAAATATAATCCGACCTCTATCAACTAGCAGCATTAAAAAATTCCGCATATAGGGGTCAACTTCGTCACCCACCATGCGTGCTAGCACTGCTTTTTTGTCTTCTTGTTTAATAACAGGATTTCCCAAGAATTTGTTTAATTCTGGGGATTCACTGATTAAACTCAGTAGGGAACGTATATCATCTCCAAATCGCTCGGCCAAGTCTTTTGACTTAGCTAAGGACATCAGAGCTGCTGCATAAGGCTCTATAATTTCACCAGCAATTACACTCATTATTGACCTCCTAATAGCCCCAGGCTACGATCTATTAGTTGTTGCTGGGCATTCTCATCTAAAGTTTCTTTGATTTGGGATTCTACTCTTGCCAATGCTTTAGATGCAGTTATCGAGCGCAGTTGAGCAATAGCTTTGTCTCTTTCTGAGTCCATCTCTTGACTAGCAGTCGCTTTCATGCGTTCGACATCTTGTTCTGCTTCAGCTAGCATTCTTTGTTTTACCTCTTGAGCCCTTGATTCAGCATTAGCAATAATTTGCTGTGCTTCAGCTTGGGATTGAGTTAATTTTTGCTGTTGTTCTGAGAGTTTCGTCGCTGCTTGTTCTTGACGTTCTTCTGCTTCTTTGATTGCTTGTTCAATTGTGGCGCGTCTTTCACTGAGAATCTTCCCTAAAAAACCTCGCCCAAAGTACAGCAGAACTCCAATAAGAATTGCTAAATTAATCAGGTTCGTGTCTAAAATGTCTAGGTTTAGACCAAAACCTTCTTCAGCGCCAGCTTCTGTAGCTAGCCATAACACATTTCCCATGATATTCTGCGATAGTTAGCTTTTTTTTACGTTGTTTGATGCTAGGTGTTAGTTATCAACGCCTCAACATTTCAACTTACAATTTTCTTTAGCTATCTGACCAATTCTGGTCCTAATAGTTTTTCTAGAATCTGGCGACTGAGAGAGTCTACCTGTTGTTCTAGCTGTTGCAAAGCTTCTTGCTTTTGCTGTTCTATTTCTTGAGCTGCTTGTTCTCTTTTAGCTTGAGCTTCTTTTTGAGCTTCTGCCATTTTTTCAGCTCCTATTTTCTGAGCTTCTGCTTGAGCTCCAGTAATAATAGCTTGAGATTTTTTACGGGTTTCTGCCAACTCTTGCTCGTATTGTTCGGCTAACTTTTTCGCTTTTGCCAAACGTTCTTCTGCTTTGAGTTGATTGTCGCGAACATAGTCAGCCCGAGAATCAATAGCTTTACCTAGTGGTTTGTAAAAAATTTGGTTTAATACGACAGCCAGAAGTAGAAACTGGATTGCCATTAATGGCAAAGTCGCGTTAATGTCAAACAAACCACCTTTTTCACCCGCTTCTTCAACTGCTAGTAAAATTGTCCAGTTTATCATTTTCTTTAATCTTTGGTGGTTCCCATGATTTTTGATTTAAAGATTTTAGATTTTCGATATTTAGACGCTCTCTACACATCCAAAATCAAAAATCTAAAATCCCTATTTTTTTATATTCAGGGTTTTTTATGCAAAGGGGTTGGCAAATAGCAACACCAGTGATACCACCAAACCGTAAATTGTCAAGGCTTCCATAAATGCCAAGCTTAATAGTAATGTGCCTCGAATTTTTCCTTCTGCTTCTGGCTGACGGGCAATACCTTCTACAGCTTGACCTGCTGCATTACCTTGACCAATTCCAGGACCAATAGCACCTAAACCTACAGCTAGAGCAGCAGCAACAACGGAAGCAGCAGCAATCAATGGATCCATAATAATTCTCTTTCCTTGTTTAATCTAAAGTACAAACTTGACGATTAGAAATATATTGATTACACTTTAGTGCAATCAACTACTCTGAATTTTACTTTTGACAACTCCAGGGATTCAAACACCCTGGATTCTTATTTTTGTAAGGACTTTTGACTTTACCATCTTCGTCTCTATCTGAATCTGGTAACTTTTTCATCCCACTAACAGGTTAGAATATCAGATTTTGAGTTTTTTTTAGCAAGTTTTTTTTTACTGCCTACTTAACTATTAATCGTGATGTTCGCCATGTTCTTCTAAAGCTTCTCCGATGTAGTTAGCAGCTAGGGTCGCAAAAATTAGTGCCTGAATCGCACTTAAGAATAGACCCAAAACCATCAATGGTAAAGGAATAAACAGAGGTACTAGCAGAACTAGCACTCCTACTACCAATTCATCAGCGAGAATATTACCGAATAAACGGAAACTTAGGGATAGAGGTTTAGTA
>JASJEE010000363.1 GCA_030064835.1 Microcoleaceae cyanobacterium MO_207.B10
ACTCAAATAACCGAAAGCCTTGTATGGTAAGCTTTTGACCAGTTACAATTTTTATTTCCCAACAACTCTAATTATTATCTCTGTGTTAGGGGGTAGGTTGAATTATTAATAAACCTGCCTAAAAAATGTTTGACGTTATCGTTTAAAATTCTATTACTTATAGCAGTTTTCATTACAGAGCTTTTCAAATTGATGAACCACATTGCCATCAACAAAACCCAGTAGGGACCTTGAATTCAAAGTCCCTAATGTGGTCTACCGTGCAGAAAAACTGCTATCAAATTGGTATTATTCCTAAACCAAGCTCTGAGCAGGTTTATAACTTTGAATGGCTTTCATATATTGCGCTCTTTCAAATGCAGTCTCGTCTGGGCAGTTTATTTGACTCATACTGCCGCGCATTTGTGCAATTGATTCATATTCATTTTCTTCCATCCATTTAATAATCTCTTCTTCAATAACTTTTATATGATTAATTCCATGACGCAATAAAGCACCTACTACTTGAGTGACATTCGCACCTGCCATCATCATTTTAATTACATCTTGCCCTTTTTGTACACCGCTAGTTGCTGCAAAATCTACTTCTAATCTACCGTACAAAATAGCTATCCAACGCATAGGTAAACGCATTGCTTGTGGGGTACTTAACAACACATTTGTTATTACTTCTAACTCTTCAATATCAATATCTGGTTGATAGAAACGGTTAAATAAAACTAACCCATTAGCTCCAGCTTCTACCAGCTTTTTCGACATATTTGCCATGTTGCTGAAGAAGGGGCTAAGTTTAACAGCAACAGGAATATTTACTTGAGATTTAACAGCTTGTAGAACATTAATATAATTCTGTTCTACTTCTTCTGCTGTCATATCCATATTAGTAGGGATATTGTAAATATTTAATTCTAAAGCATCTGCCCCAGCAGCTTCTAATTCTTTAGCATAATTAGTCCAACCCCCAATTGTTGAACCATTAAGACTGGCAATAATCGGAATATTTACTATTTTTTTTGCCTCACTAATATGCTTTAAATATTCCGAGGCATCGACATGAAATACTTCTGGTTCGGGAAAGTAAGTTAGAGCTTCGGCAAAACTTTCTGTACCGTATTCTAAATGATGGTGTAATTCAAACTTTTCTTGTCGTAATTGTTCTTCAAATAAAGAATGTAAAACTACTGCTGCTGCACCTGCATCTTCCATGCGTTTGAGATTATCTAAATCTTCGGTTAAAGGTGCTGCTGCTCCTACAACTAAGGGGGAGCGTAATTGTAATCCTAAATAATTTGTGGTAATATCCATGGTTAATTCGCTTAATTCAAAAGTCAAAATTCAAAAGTCAAAACGTAGGTTGGGTTGAGGCGTAGGTTGGGTTGAGGAACGAAACCCAACAAACACTAATCTATAGCAAGCAAAATCTATAAAGTTACAGGTATGCAATGTTGGGTTGCGCTGACGCTTAACCCAACCTACTGGACTATCAATTATCCATTATCAATATTCTATCTTAGCTAGGGTTTGGAGACCAAACCCCTACGATATTGAATTTTACCAATACTATAAAGACTTGATACAATTCCTCAAATACATCTTGTTGTTGGGTTGCGCTGACGCTTAACCCAACCTACTGATAACTGTTAACTGTCAAGTTGCCGTGCTGCCAAATACTCATACATGGCATAACGAGTATTAACATCTTCCTGTGCTTGTGCTAACAAATCTTTAGCATCACCAGGTTTGCTCTTGGTTAACATTTTGAACCTATTTTCTTGATACATTGACTCACCAACAGGTTTCTTGGGCGATCGCATATCCAACTGCAAGGGATTTTTGCCTTGTTCCGTTAAGTCTGGGTTATACCGATACAACAACCACCGACCACTTTCTACAAGTGCCTTTTGATGACTCATTGCTGTGGTCATATTAATGCCATGAGCAATACAATGACTGTAAGCAAGAATCAAAGATGGGCCGTCATAAGCTTCAGCTTCTAAAAATGCTTTCAGGGTATGTTCGTCTCGCGCTCCCATGGCAACGCTGGCAACATAGACATTGCCGTAAGTCATTGCTATCAAACCTAAGTCTTTTTTAGCTGCGGGTTTCCCACCTGCTGCAAACTTAGCAACTGCTGCGCGGGGAGTTGCTTTGGAAGACTGACCGCCAGTATTAGAATAAACCTCCGTATCCATTACCAAAATATTGACGTTACGACCGCTAGCGATAACGTGGTCTAAACCTCCAAAACCAATATCATACGCCCAACCGTCACCACCAACTATCCAGACTGATTTTTTCACCAGATAATCTGCTAAAGTCAACAGTTGCTTTGCCTCTGGAGAATCTACCCCTTGCAATTTTTCTTTGACTTGAGCGACTCGTTGCCGTTGTTCCCAAATATCTGCTTCTGATTTTTGGGAAGCTTTCAGAATATCTGAAACTAAATTATCTCCTATAGTTCCCCCTAATTTTTGCAACAACTCTGTAGCAAACTCGGCGTGTTTGTCAATGGAAAGACGGAAACCAAAACCAAATTCGGCGTTGTCTTCAAACAGACTATTTGACCAAGCAGGGCCGCGACCATCGGCATTTTGCGCCCAAGGAGTTGTTGGTAAGTTACCGCCATAAATAGAGGAACATCCCGTAGCATTAGCAACAACAGAGCGATCGCCAAATAATTGACTAATTAATTTCACATAGGGAGTTTCACCACAACCAGCACAAGCACCGGAAAACTCAAATAAAGGTTCTTGCCATTGTTGTTGACGGATGCGGTC
The DNA here is from genome assembly GCA_030064835.1 of Microcoleaceae cyanobacterium MO_207.B10. Lineage (GTDB taxonomy): Bacteria > Cyanobacteriota > Cyanobacteriia > Cyanobacteriales > Microcoleaceae > JASJEE01. The sequence continues at coordinate 2,778 of JASJEE010000363.1, forward strand.
GAGATGGAGAGAGCGACGGTCTGGGTTTGGCAAGTTTAAAAAGAAATCCCAATTTTCCCGTTCCTGTTCCCGTAGTGGTAACTGCGCTTCCATATTTATTGCTTTGCGGGAAGGCATAGATTTATTTTTCGCCGGGCAAATATCGACGCAAACGCCACAACCAGTACAGTCTTCTGGCGCGACTTGGATAGTAAATTTCTGTCCGGCAAAATCTTTATCCTTGACATTAGTAGACTTGAAAGTTGCCGGAGCATTAGCTAACTGACTTTCATCATACGCTTTACCACGAATGACAGCGTGGGGGCAAACCATGACACACTTACCACACTGTACACAGACATCGGCATCCCAAACCGGAATTTCTTGAGTAACGTTGCGTTTTTCCCATTTAGTTGTTCCGGTGGGGTAGGTGCCATCGCAGGGGAGAGCGCTGACTGGCAGTTCATCACCTTGGCGAGAAATCATTTTACCCAAGACTTCCCGCACAAACTCTGGGGCGGTGTCAGGAACAGGTGGCAAACGGTGGAGAGCGCTACTAACTTCGGTCGGAATTTTCACTTCATAGAGATTATCCAAAGTATTGTCAACAGCTTGCAGGTTCATATTGACAATTTCTTGACCTTTTTTGCCGTAAGTTTTTTCGATGTATTTTTTAATTTGAGCGATTGCCTCTTCCCTGGGCAAAACATTAGCTAAGGCAAAGAAACAAGTCTGCATGACTGTATTAATGCGACCCCGCATTCCACTGTCAGCAGCAACTTTATTAGCATTGATGACATAGACTTTTAAACCCTTGCGGATAATTTGCTCTTGCACTTCGACAGGTAACTTTTCCCAAACTTCATCAGCACCGTAGGGACTATTCATCAAAAAAGTAGAACCGTTTCCTGCTGCCGTGAGAACGTCTAATTTTTCCAGAAAACTCCATTGGTGACATCCCACAAAATTAGCTTGGTTAATGAGATAAGTCGAACGGATGGGGTTTGCACCGAAGCGGAGGTGGGAAACAGTCACGGCACCAGATTTTTTCGAGTCGTAAACAAAGAAACCTTGGGCATAGTTTTCAGTTTCTCCCCCAATAATTTTAATTGAGTTTTTGTTCGCACCAACCGTACCATCGGAACCTAAACCATAAAACATTGCCCGCACAACATTATCAGGTTCGAGAGAAAAATTGCCATCGAAGGGGAGGGAAGTATTACTGAGGTCGTCATTAATACCAACTGTAAAATGATTTTTAGGTTTGTCCGCACTGAGGTTCTCAAAAACGCCTATCACCATTGCTGGGTTAAACTCTTTGGAAGACAAACCATAACGACCACCCACTACTTTTGGCATCGCGCCTTCCCATTCTTCGTTCAGAGCAGTGACAATATCTTGGTAGAGGGGTTCCCCAGTTGCACCCGGTTCCTTCGTGCGGTCGAGAACAGCTATTTTTTTAACCGTTTCGGGCAATGCTGCGACTAAAACTTTGGCATCAAAAGGTCGATATAATCTAACTTTGAGTACCCCAACCTTTTCACCATTGGCAGTCAAATAGTCTACAGTTTCGTGAGCAGTTTCACAACCCGAACCCATGAGGATAACAACCCGCTCCGCATCAGCAGCACCATGATATTCAAAACATTGATATTGTCGCCCAGTCAGTTCAGCAAATTTATCCATTGCCTTCTGCACAATATCTGGAGTTGCAGCATAGAAAGGGTTAACAGTTTCCCGCGCTTGAAAATATACATCCGGGTTTTGAGCAGTACCCCGCAAAACTGGACGGTCTGGCGTTAACCCCCGCGCCCGGTGAGCCAAAACCAGCTCGTCATCTATCATTTCCCGCAAAACTGTTTCTGGCAAAAGTTCAATTTTTTGTACTTCATGGGAAGTGCGGAAACCATCGAAGAAATGAATAAATGGTACCCTTGCCTCCAGAGTTGCTACTTGAGAAATAAGCGCGAAGTCGTGAGCTTCTTGTACAGATGCTGAACACAACATGGCAAAACCTGTAGCGCGGGTTGCCATTACATCACTGTGGTCGCCAAATATTGAGAGACCTTGAGCTGCCAGAGAACGAGCCGCAACATGAATCACATTACAGGTAAGCTCTCCAGCAATTTTGTAAAGGTTAGGAATCATTAATAATAATCCCTGGGATGCAGTGAATGTAGTAGTGAGCGACCCTGTTTGCAGAGAACCATGCACCGCCCCTGCTGCTCCCCCTTCACTCTGCATCTCAACCACACTAGGAACTGTACCCCAGATATTCGGTGTCCCCTGAGATGACCAAGCATCCGCCCATTCACCCATTGGTGAGGAGGGAGTGATAGGATAAATGGCGATAACTTCATTGAGTTTGTGGGCAACACGGGCAACTGCTTCATTGCCGTCTAGTGTTGCAAAAGTTTTGGTACTCATTAATGTTCTCCTCTTTATTTAAAATCTCAGAACTTACGCAGAAACCGGGTTTATGGATAAAATTTAGTGATTTTAATAATCAAGGCAATAAACCCGGTTTCTTGTTTGGGTGCGTAAGTCCCTATCTCTCGTTGTTTACAAATGTTGTAGATTTGTTTAGTAGTTTATATATGGCCAAGTCCTGAAAATTTTACCTCTATAAATTTGCCTTTTTTTATCAACCTAAACCTTTATGTTTAACATCACAATAACTCATTTTTCAACAACACAGGAGTTGTTTTATTTCTGAAACTATTTGAGATATAATCCACTGAAAATACCTATTTGGATAGACAATTAGGAGATTGGGACTAAATATTTTTTTTATATATCTTACTTTTATTATCCGACTATTCCTTCTAAATTGAACTATTACTTAAACTTTTTTTACAAAACTTGTACTTTGCACACAAAGTCAGAAAATAACTGCTTTATTAAAACTTTTTTTCAATAAGAATTTTAAATTTTATTTAATAAAAATTTGTTTAATTTGTGCTAAACTATATTGAATATTTTCGGTTGTTTTTTCAGAGAAACTTTCCCCAAATTCAAAATTGACTGCTGGTACTAATATCCACCAAGCAGGAGGCACATTGTTATAGAGAATTTGACTCAGAGAAAGTAGCGATCGCGGATCGACCGCATGTGCTAAACTTTGACTTTTTGGAGAGGAATAGGGGATATCGTCACAAAGTTGATGAACTTGTAAACCTTGTTCAGAAGTTGCTGGATAAGCATCAACAAAAATAACTAATTCAGCTTGAGATATGGGTTCTGCCAATTCTGGAGTAAGTTGATGCACTGGGAGCGATCGGACATTGGGCAAATTCCACTCGGCGACTAATTCTGCCACCCGTTGACCAGCACCATCATCACTGCGGAGAGTGTTACCGTAACCGATTATTAATATTTCAGTCATTAATTTCTAAGAAGATTTAGGGTGCGGAATATGCACGCATTTTTTGAACTATTCAGTATATAGTTTTCGTAATTCATCTGTTGAGGAAATTTGGGTAATTTGAGATACTATTGTCTCTAATAATTTCACATCATCTATTTTTGAAATATCTGATAAAATTTCCACATATTCATCACCAAACTTGAGTTTTAATCCCATTTCAATTGCCAATAATAACGCTTGTTTAATTTGAGCATCCTTTTGGGATATCTCAGCATCTTTTTGGGATATCTCAGCATCCTTTTGGGATATTTCCAGATTTTTTTCTGCTGCTATTTCATCTCCTGTTTTAATCACATTTCCCGATTCATAACACCAACGCAACCAAGTACCATTCA
>JASJEE010000067.1 GCA_030064835.1 Microcoleaceae cyanobacterium MO_207.B10
CGGATGTGCTTGATAAAATGAAAATATTATTGCTCTATACGCAATAGTCAGAAAATTGCACTACCCATCTCCACGCCCGATGCGCTTGAGAAAATGAATTAACTATTGCTCTATACGCAATAGTCAGAAATTCCCACTACCCATCTCCACGTCGGATGTGCTTCAGGAAATGAAAATATTCTGACTCTATAAGTAATAGTCAGAAAATTCGACTACCCATCTCCACGCCGGATGTGCTTGATAAAATGAAAATATTATTGCTCTATACGCAATAGTCAGAAAATTGCACCACCCATCTCCACGTCTGATGTGCTTCAGGAAATGAAAATATTATTGCTCTATACGCAATAGTCAGAAAATTGCACCACCCATCTCCACGCCCGATGCGCTTCAGGAAATGAAAATATTCTGACTCTATAAGTAATAGTCAGAAAATTGCACCACCCATCTCCACGCCCGATGCGCTTCAGAAAATGAATTAATTATTGCTCTATAAGTAATAGTCAGAAAATTCCCACTAAGCACCTCCATCTCCCATGTGCTTGAGAAAATGAAAATATTATTGCTCTATGAGGGATTTTCGAGAGAAGCTATTGGACACCATCTTATATAAAAAATCGAAAGCTTTATAATATATAGCTTGTAATAATCATGCGGATGAAGGGACTTGAACCCCCACTTCCGAAGAAACTAGAACCTAAATCTAGCGCGTCTACCAATTCCGCCACATCCGCATAATTTCAATATAACACACAAATCAAAATTTTGGCATTTACTCCCAATTTTTTTATATATTACTGTGCCGATAAAATCTCAAAGCATTGACTTATAAAAACTTTAGCCTTTTTGGGTTAGAAAAAAGTGCCGAATTTTCGGTCTATAGAGCTGCAAGAAGTTAGCATTTTGAGCAGACAAGATTCAATCTTCCCCCACTCCTTACCGAATAATTAATAATTATTCAGTATATGGATAGCCCTAAAAGGGAGAGGTAATTATCAATTATCAATTATCAATTATCAATTAATGAGCTTCTTCCTTGCAAAATATAAGCCTTCATCTCCCCCTTACCTTTTATATCAATAAATCCCCGTTCTACAAATAAAAATTTTTGCTGCAAAATCTGATAAGTTGTCTCAGTCACTTGGATAACCCCTGGTATACCATGAGACTCCATACGACTAGCAATATTTACAGTATCACCCCATAAATCGTAGATAAACTTTTTACGTCCAATCACACCAGCCACTACTGGGCCAGTATTAATACCAATCCGAATCCGAAAATTTTGTTCATGTTCATCAGCAAAATGAGCAACTTCCTCCAACATATCTATAGCCATCAGAGCGATCGCCTCAGCATGATTTTCCATAGGGTTAGGCAACCCACCCACAACCATATAAGCATCCCCAATAGTTTTAATTTTCTCTAAACCATACTTTTCTGCTAATAAATCAAACCTAGAAAAAATCTCATTTAACCAATAAACTAATCTCTCAGGATGAGCACAACTTGCCAACTCAGTAAACCCAACTAAATCTGCAAATAAAACTGTAACTTCAGCAAACCCTTCTGCAATTGTTTCTTGATTTTCTTTCAATTTATCAGCAATAGGTTTAGGCAGAATATTTAACAATAATTTCTCCGACTTTTCCTGTTCTAAAAGTAAAGCTTGTTCTGCCTTTTTCCTTTCAGTTATATCACGACAAAGAGCCAATATTAAATTACCATTTCCTGCTTTTAATAAACCGAGACGTACCTCTACTGGAAAAGTTGTACTATCTTTACGTTTGTGCATTCCTTGTACAGTTATAGGTATTCCAGGAATTAATTCTTGCCACTTCTTATAAATCTCTTCCGATACAAAACTTGTCTCAATATCTTCTACAGAAAAATTCAATAACTCTGCACGAGAATATCCTAAACCTTGACAGGTACTTTGATTAACATCAACAATTTTTCCTTGCAGATCGTGAATAATAAAAGCATCCCCTGCTTGTTCCATAACGGCTCTGAATTTTTCTTCACTTTCTCGCAAAGCTGCCTCTGCTAATTTGCGCTCAGTTATATCTCTTATAGCACTTACTCTATATTGATTACCACGATAAAAAAATGTTTTAGCCTCTATTTCTATCGGAAAAGTAGAGCCATCTTTTCTCACCCCAAAAACTTCATAAGGTTTTTCATATCCAGAACTCAGATTTTGCCATACTAAATCTCGATATTTTGACTCAATTAACCCCAATCCATTCATCCCAGTAATTTCCGATAATTCATATTTAAACATTTGCAGCGCTGCTGTATTTGCATCAACAATTTCTCCTTTTTCGTGAATAATAATTCCCTCAAAAGTTGCTCTAGATAAACTCCGAAATCTTTGTTCATTTTCCTGAAGCTTTGCTTGTGATTCCTTTCTTTCAGAAATATCTCTAAAAGTACCTGTGTAGAATTTTTTTTGATTTAATTTAGCTTCCCTAACAGCAATTTCCATAGGAAATAAAGAATCATCATTACGAATACCAACTAATTCGTATAGATTACCAGTCTCAGCAATTTTAGATATCAGTTTTTCTGTATAATATTTTTTTTTATTAATTCTTTTTTCGATCTCTAAGTCAGTTTGATTTTCTGCCAATTTTTCCTCTAATAAATGCAGAAAACTCGGAAAATCAGATTGCCAATTTTCAGATTTAATATCCTGAAAATCAAATCTATAACAAGCATCTATAATTTCCCTAGTAGGAGAAGATATCAACTCTGAGTTAAGCCATAATTTTAATGGTTCTACTATTAATTCTTTTACTTCCGTAAATAAATCATCACTATCCATTTTTTCCATAGTCAATGGATTAATAGTAAAGTCAGCTATTTGATAAATAGACATTCCTACTAAATCTTGGCTGTTGTAGCCAAAAATTGTCTCAGCGCTAGGATTTACACTAATAATTTCCAGTCCTGGTTTAGTAAAAGTAATAATTGCATCAGTAGCGACTTTAATAATAGCATCATTTCTCGCAGTAACTTCCTCCAAAGCATCTATAACTTGATTATATCTTTCAGCAATTTGACCTACTTCTGTAAAAGGTTCCACAGGCACCCGTAAACTTAAATCTTTTGTGCGAGCTTGAGAATTCATTACTCGAAATAAATCTAATATTTCCGTTTTTGCATTGTGTTCAGAAACATTTAAACCAATATATTCATCTTCTCTAGAAACGCGAAATAAAAAGAACTTATTTGTAATTAATAAAATTGGGTATACAACACAAAATCCTAATAGGAAAGCTGCACAAACTCCCAATAATTGAACTGTAAATTGTTGACTTAAACTAAGACCAGTACCTAATATCTCTGCCTTTCCAAATAAAGCTACAGCTAAAGTTCCCCAAATACCCGCACCAAGATGAACTGGAATAGCCCCAACAGCATCATCCACACGAATTTTCTCTAAAGCTTGCTCGACCAAAATACTAACTACCCCACCAACAATACCAATGACAATGGCAGAAAAAGCTGTAACCGCATTACAAGCTGCTGTAATAGCAACCAGACCTGCTAAAGTTCCATTAATAAGTAGCTCAACACCAGGAATTTCTCTAATATACCAACCAATACCAAGAGCAGTCACCATTCCCGCTACACTCGCAAGAACTGTATTGACAATAATACCAGCCACTTGTCCATTTAATGCCAAGGTACTTCCACCATTAAACCCAAACCAACCAAACCAAATTAACATTGCTCCCAAAACCGATAGAGGTAAGTTGGAACCATGAATTTTTTCCGGTGGGCGATCGCCAGGAAATCTACCAGTCCGAGGCCCAATAACTAATAAAGCTGCCAAAGAAACCCAGCCACCAATACTATGAACAACAGTTGAACCTGCAAAATCAATAAAACCACGTTGTCCAAGACACCCTGTTAATAAACCTGTATCAATGCCATTCCAGACCCAATGACCAAATATAGGATAAATAAAACCGGACACTATAAAGGAAACAAATAGATATGCAGAAAATTTCATCCGTTCAGCTACAGCACCAGAAACAATAGTTGTAGCTGTGCCGCAGAACATAGCTTGAAATAAAAAGAAGGCCGCGTCAAAAGGTTGTAGATCGGTTGCCAAGAAAAAATTACTATAACCAATTATTCCAGCAGCAGAAATTCCAAACATAAAGGCAAAGCCAAAACCCCAAAAACAGGCAACTGAAATACCAAAATCAGTTAAATTTTTAATAGCAACATTAATGCTATTTTTTGACCTAGTAAGTCCGGATTCTAAACACATAAACCCAGGCTGCATTAGAAATACTAATCCAGAGCAAAGTAAGAGCCACAAAATATCAATTGCTTCGTAAGTAGGCTGAGATTGTGAAGTTGATATATTGTTAAATCTAGGTTGATTTTTTCTGTTAACAACAGTTTGAGGATTATAGAAGTTTTGGGGTTTGATAAAATATTCTTCTGAAGATTGATAAAAAATGGATTTTTCTGGTTGAAACTTATAATTTTTCCATACTTTAGCTTCTTTTATCTGAGTTAGTTGTTGATGATTATCTTGATCTATATATATATTTATTAGTGACCCGTGTAAAATGGTTAATGTTAGAGCCAGAAAGAATAAAATAACCCCTAAAATATATTTTCGACGCATGGATTCGGGTCTGAGAAATTTATTTAAGTTAGTTTTATTAGTAGTAAGTAAGTATTTCCTACGGAATTCTACACAAAAAGCAGTCAGTTTTAACTATTTGTTACTAGCACAATAGAGATGAAAAGTTAGAATTAGTATTGAGCAACCTCTAAAAAATCAAAATTATTAGTAATCAAACACATAAAATCAACTTAGATATTTACCGTTAAAATTCTACAAATTATCTAGACTGAATTGCCTTGTCGGTAATTTTTAGACTTGAATAGTTCCCTTTTGTAGAGGAACATATATTTATGGATATTTGATATAAATATAGCAGATACTTGAGGTTTAAAAAGTAAAATGTAATAATTATTATATTGGGAAGGTACAAAGTTAGAGGTTTAGGGAAAACCTTAAAAACTTAATCTAAAATCATAAAAATAAATCCACCTAATGACTTCTATAAAGACTGTATTTCAAGTAAATATAGAGGCTCATTTTTAACTTTATTCAAAGTTTCTTTTGCCTATATTTAAGAAGACAGAAGTCTTCAGATTGAAGTTATACCAATTTCCATGAATTACTGCTATACTTGGGCACTACTTCAGTTATCAACTGCTCGGTACAAGCAGAATCACTTTTTTGTGAATTTTAGCACTTGTTAATGTTAATTATGATTGTGTTTTTTTCTCTAGTACGGACGTTGGATGCAACGTCTCTACCCACTCCCCTAGTCCCCTGATCAACAAAATGTAGAAAAGTTTTTGAGAAATGGTATTAGTGGGATAGATGATCTGCAGTTAAAGCTAATTATATATCGATATAGCAATCCTATTTATTTTATTCGTGTCAAAAATCTTACTGCTTTCTAGGGTAAACTTTACTGGGAAAACTTAACTGGTGGGAGTTTCAGTTTTTTTATTTACTTTTTTATTTGTCAGAATTTATGCACAGATTACTGTATAACTATATCATATTTTTATCCACAATATACTTAACATTCATAGATACAACAAAGCAATCAGCGAAAAATATAAAAATCGCTGATTGCCCTTTATAAAGTTGACATATTTTTGCTCAAATTATAGTCTGATAAGTAGTCAATTATCAGACAGTAAAAGTATGAGTTAGTTAAGTTGACTCTTACTTCTGACTGAAAGCTGCCCAGGTCTTTTTATTAACTATCCCATCAGCTTTAATTCCTTGAGATTTTTGAAATTCTTTAACTGCTCCTGTAGTTTTCACTCCAAATATCCCATCAATAGGACCAGGATCAAAGCCCATTGTTTCCAAGCTGACTTGTAGGGTTTTAACTTTAGAACCCCTGTCTCCTTTAGTTAATAATATTGGTGCCTGAATTTGGGGTTGTTGTACTTGAACTTGTGCTTGTTGTGGTTGAATTCGCCGACGGGGGGTAAATGATGGTTGACCTAGTGCTTTCCAAGTTGTATCATCTACTATACCCGTTACATCTAATCCTTTGGACTCCTGAAAAGCTTTTACTGCTTTTGTAGTACGGGAACCAAAAACACTATCGACAGAACCCGGATCAAACCCCCTTGCTTGTAAACGTCTTTGTACGGCCCAGACTTCTGCACCTCGCGAACCCTGTGATAGATTTTTTTCCTCATCTTGTTTCCGAGGAACACCTGAATAGAAAGGCTCAGAAAATAGTTCAGGTTGAGCAGGTTTACTATATGTTCTAGAATTTCTAGAAAAAAACGGAATCAGAAAATTATTACTTTCTTGTTTCCTTAATGCTTGATTTTTGCTATTATTTGCTTGCTCTTGAGCAAAATTTAAAGTACCTGAATTAGAATCACGAAGTCGGTTTGTTTCTCGTTGTGTGGTAAAATATTCTGTTTCGTTGTTGGCAATAGCTCTGGCTGGAGAAAAGGTAAACAGGGCTACCAAGCTCAATATGGTAGTTATGGTAGGGACACGCATCATAAAAATCTTGTTGTAACAATTACTAACTGTTCCTGTTGTTGAAAACCCTGAAGTGTCTCTAATCAAATTAATAATTCTTCATCTAAAATATTGCTTCTTTAAGCAATTTTATGAATATTGACCACGACTCAAATAGGTCAGGGCAATCAAAGCGTTATATCGCTATATGATTTATTATATTAACATCTTCGTGATAACTGCCTGACATAATTTCTCTATTTGGGATTTGTAATTAGTTATTTTTTATTTCTTAACTTGATTTTGTTTCCCAGATAGTTTTCATAAATATTCGATATTGAGTCAGAGTCAGTTTTTGTAGGCAAAAGTTATCCATTCCTAGAGCAGTTCGATGCAATATCCGTATAGTAGAAAATCAGCCAACTCGGCCAATTTTTTTGATGGCTATGAACAGAATAGTATTAGTAACTAACTAACCTAGTTTTAATTACCCCTGATGTATCTAACCCCTGAATTTTATTAGTCAATAATATAGCCTTTCCCAAGCTCGTGAAATACAGTTATCTTTTCATCTTTTCATTACCGAAAAATCATGGTCTAAAGTCTCCCATTTTTAGGGGATAAAAAAAGAGAATCTGCCAAATTTCAAGCCTCCTTATTGCAGAGGTACTGATAACAGTTAACTGTTAACTGAAATGACTCCCTGTTCCCTGTTCCCTCAAACCTAGAATTTTGTACCTCACCATTATGGGGATTACTATAATAAAAACTTAGCGAGTGAAAATATTATCTATTCTTTTCACTTGCTAATCAACTCGAAAAATTACTATTTAGATGATATAGAATTTCCCAGACTAAAGTAAAGAGATACACCTGTATTTGATTTCTATTCTATTCCCGGTAAAGTGTTCCCTAAAACCAACAAATGAGCCGACTGAACCTAGTATAGAAATTGAGAAAAAAATAACTTTCACTTACTACCTAAAACCTGGGAATTGCTATAGTTTTATTCCTAATGTAAATGTGTTTCGAGTAACTGCTTTGCCCGTGGTTTATAAATGAGGTAAAATAGTGCTTCCAAATAACGCAACATATCCTCACGATTTTCCTGAGAAGAATAATTCCAGAAACCATAAACTCGTGCCAAAGTTAGTAACCGTTTAGTGTGAATTTCCCAGGTATAAGTGCTATAAACTCGGTCAATACCAAGGTTAGAAATTTCATACCAATAACCATTCCCATCATGGTTACACCTGATAATAAAATCCAATAGTTTAGATGCAGTTTCTGTGTAATTTGTGGGGTTAATATAAAAACCATTAATTTTGTCCTGAATAATTTCTAAAGGTCCGCCAAACATAGTGGCAAAAGTTGGTAAACCAGAAATCATTGCTTCCAAAATTGTTAATCCAAAAGCCTCAAACAAAGCTGGTTGTACAAAAATGCCATTGCGGTCAGCAACTACTCGGTAAGCTTCTCCTGAATCTCTTTTGGATAGACGCACGCCAACTACACGAATTTTATTATATAACTGGTACTCATCAACTATATGATAAAACCTCTTAATTTCTTCAGCTTCTTCCGGATCATTAGCATCTTCAACTAACAATTTACCAGTTAATAAAATTAGATTACAATGCTCTTGTAATTCTTGACTTTTACCGAAGCATTCTGTCCAACCAGCGAGATTTTTAATACGGTCGAAACGACCTACAGATATCAAGGGTCGTTTATTAGGATCTTCGAGTTTACCAAATACTTGAGCAGGATCTTCTAAGTTAAAGATTAACTCTTCTAAACGTTCTCCATCACCTTCTAAGCGATCCTGAGTTCTGGTATAAGGAAAATAGATATCTTCATTTACTCCTGGTGATACTACATTAAATTTAGGGCTAAATAATTCAATACCATTAACTACATGATATAAATCTGGCATTGTAAATACTTTATGAGATTCATATTGCCCCACACTATCTGCTGTGCCGACTATTTCTTGGTAAGTGCTACTCACAATAAAGTTAGCAGCATTCATCGCTATTAAATCTGCTGTAAATTGCAGAGAAAAATGATAATTATTTTCCATTTCCTGCCAGTAAAGATTACTAAACAGATATTTTGATTTTTCTAAAGCATGGGCTATATGACAATGACTAACATTTAATCGGCGGGCTAACAAAAATGCTACTAAACTACCATCTGTATAGTTGCCAATAAGTAAATCTGGTTTCCCTTGAAATTCTGCTAATATTTCTTTTTCAGCATCAATAGAATATGTTTCTAAATAAGGCCAAATATCGAATCTTGGCATCCAGTTTTCAGTAAAATCTGAGTTAAAATCTCGGAAAGGAACTCGCAAAATCCAAGCATTTTTAGTACCATGAATTTTCTCTAAACGTTCATTACAACGAGTACCGTCACTATTAGGAATTAGACGGGTTAATATAATTACTTTAGGATGTACTCCCATGACATCTAAACCAGCAAGTTTGAGGTCTTCTTGTAACTGCTTTTCTAAACTTCTGGCTTGGTCAATAATATAAACTACTTGACCACCTGTATCTGGTCGTCCTAAAACTCCTTCTTGACTTACCCAACCTTGAACAGAAATTAATACAATCCGAAAAATCATTGGGATGCGGTCCAAGAATTTTTCTAGCACTAAATCATTGGGTGAATCTATTAGTTCATCTAAAATTTCTAGGGTTTCTTTAACGCGACTAGCTGTGTTTCCCCAACCTGGTTCAAAACCCATATTTTGTAAGTCAAAACGGAATTTTTGATATGGTTGATTTGGTGGGCAGTTATTCACGAAATTAATAGCTTGTTTGATGCGGTCAGATAATTCTCTTGGGTTATTAATCCTTTCATTCATTAATAATTTAATGCCTTGATAAGAGTGAATACTTAAAAAATTAAACAAGGCAAATAACCATTGATTAGGGTCTTGAAATAGTTTACTTGACAAAAACCGATTCAGAAATTGTACTCCTTTACCAATGTTTTTTTGGTCGCGGATTTTAGGAGTATAATCATAAAAAGGTCCGAAGTCTATTTCTAATAAATTACCTTCATTGGGATGATAATGATTCACGAAGCGATCGCATACATTTAGATATTCTTGTACTGTTATTTGTTCTAATGTTAATTCTTCGGAAAGGCGATAAAATTGTTGATCGGCAACTTTCGGACGGAGAACAATATAAAAACTTTCGTTTTCGAGAATTATTTCCTGGGTATAAGAAATCAATTTACCCAAAGCAGAATTATGATAAAGTTCATGAGCATTTTCTTTTCCCCAACAATATTCCCCCCAAGCAAACAAGATATCGTTGCGTAGTAAATACCTTTTATCTGAATTCCTTAACTCACTAATCATAGATAGTAAGTCTGTTTTCACTTCACTGTTAATAATTTCTTGAATTAGTTGAAGCATCAAATTCTCCTTTATCTCTAGTTGAGGTTAATTATTTAAGGTTCCTTGATTTTTTATGAACTGTTAAGAATACCACAAATTATCGCTTTTTACAGCATTCAAAAGTTAAAAGTTTAGATTATCTGAGTAGTCAAACTTTAATTGACCATAATTTATGGTAATTATTTCACATCAATAATAGGTGTGAAATAATTTCAGAAACTATTTTACTAAATTCAGTAGGTGAATATTAAAAAATCAACATAATAACAAAATCTTAAACCAGCTAACACCTTATAAATACCTAATTTCAGATTGTTTTGACAAAATCATAAATTGATTTTATCTCGTCCACCTACTTATTATTAGCATAATCTTGCACATTCTTTAATTATTAAAAAACTAGCAAGTAAATATTTTTAGGGAGGGTATTAATAACCATAGATTAGCAGTTAGTAAAACTCCAGTAATTTATTTACCTAGAAACTAACCCATGCAAAAATTGAAACAATAATTAATTAGGGTTGGCTGAAAAAAGTATTTTTACTGTTTCTAGTAGTCAATAGTCAGTAGGGGCAATTCGCGTTAGCGTTAGCGTTAGCGTTAGCGAAGCTCCTCTGTAAGAGGCAGCATTCCGCAGGAAATCGCGCGTACAGCAGAATAAATGGTAGATTGAGAGAATATTATCGGAATAATTCTCCCTCAAATTTTCCCATTTTGTCTACTAAAAATGCAGAATTTTTGAGCTACCAGTAGCAAAAAACTGACACTTTTTTCCCACAAATAATGCCTCAAATCTTTACCCTATAACTTTTTGATATTTATTCAGCAAGCCCTAATTATTAGCCTAGACTTTTACATCACTCTAGACTAATAAACTTTGTCTGTTGCCTTAATTTATTAAGTCAAAGATATAACAACCTAATCTTAAACTTTAGACTAATTTTTTGTAGCATAAGTAGCAAGTTTAATCTTATATATCTCACTATATTTATCTTGGATATAATTGATAAATGGATCGATACTTAAATCTGCACCTGTTACCCGCCTAATTAACTCATTAGCTGTATATTTACGACCATACTGATAAATATTTTGTTTGAGCCATTTATGCAAAAGAGTAAAATTACCTCGTTCAATAGCAACAGTAATTTCAGGGTCAAATTTAACTGCAGCCTCATAAATTTGAGGAGCAATTAAATTGCCCAAAGTATAACCTTGAAACATTCCCCCAATCATTTCACCATACCAATGAACATCTTGCATTACCCCTTCACTATCGTCCGCAGGAACAATACCTAAATCTGTTTTATAACGTTCATTCCAAGCATCGGGAAGGTCAGAAACGGCCAACTCACCCTCCAACATGGCCAACTCCAAGTCAAACCGAATCATCACATGGAGATTGTAGGTTACTTCATCAGCATCAGTACGAATACAAGATTTAGCAACCCTATTAATAGCCCGGTAAAATTCAGAGATAGAAGTACGACTAAGTTGCTTGAGAAAAATACCCTGAAGTTGGGGATAAAAACATTCCCAAAAGCCGCGACTACGACCTACCATATTTTCCCACAATCGGGATTGACTTTCATGGATACCACTGGATGTACCTTCGGCTAAGGGTGTACCTTCTAATTCCAGGGCAATACCTTGTTCGTAGAGAGCATGGCCGACTTCGTGGACTGTACTAAAAAGGGCCTCGGTAAAATTCTCTTCGTAGACGCGGGTAGTAATGCGGACATCCCCTATAGAAAAGCTGGAAGTAAAGGGGTGTGGTGTTTCGTCTTGTCGTCCCCGTTGGAAGTCGTAGCCAATACGCTCAATAACAGTGCGTCCAAAGTTTAGTTGATGTTGTTTTGGGTAATGTTGGTATAAGCAGGAGTCCTCTATAAGTGGGGCGGAGGTAATAGCTTCAACAATAGGTAATAATTTCTGGCGCAGTTGGCTAAACAGAGGGCGGAGAATAGATACAGTCATTCCTTCGTCGGCAAAGTCGATGAGGGGATCGGCGATGTGTTGGTAGGGGAAAAAGCTAGCTAGTTCCCGACTCAGATCTAATGTTCTTTCTAGGTATGGTTGTACTGAGGAGAAGTCTTTGACTGATTTAGCTTTTACCCATGCTTCGTAGGAAACGGCTTGATGTTGGCAGAATTTGGCCATGAATTCTGAAGGTACTCGCACGGCGCGATCGTAGTCTCGGCGGGTGATGCGGATTAGGCTAGCTTCGGTGGAGTCGTAGGAGAGGCTATTTTCGTAGGGGCGGAGGTCTTCCAGGAGTTGGCCGATGGCTGGGTCAGTAAATTTTTCGTGGGCAAATTCTTTGAGGGTGGCTATTTGTCGGCCTCTGGCATAGGCTCCTCCGGTGGGCATATAGGTGGTTTGGTCCCAGTTTAAGACGGAGGCGGCGGCTTCTAGGTCTCGTATTTGGCTGAGACGGTTTTTGAGTTCTTGGTATTTTGGTTCACGAAGAGTGAGGGTTGACATGATGAGCAGATAATGTTATTTTTAATCGACTTATTTAATGTTTTGGTATTAGGTGGGGTTTAATATATTAGTTAATAGTAAAGCGGATACTGCCTAATTTTATTTCAGTATAGGCAAGTTTGGGCTTTTGCTTCTATAGTTGATTGATTTGGTTGTGGAGTATCTGGATTTTAAGTGAAGTTTGGATTTTTATGTAGTGTTTGTAGGGATTTTTTTGAGTTTTTCAAAGTAGGGGATTGGTTTTTGTTTGTAGTAGCTAGTAGGTTGGGTTTCATTCCTCAACCCAACATATAAAATATATATAATTAAGTGTAATTTTTTTGTTGGGTTGCGCTCTCGCTTAACCCAACCTACTTGATTAAAACTATTATTTTGATTACTCAAGGTTTTAAACCTATCATTCTGAATATTTTAGTAAAAATTTCTTTCAGTTTATACCAGCCTATTTTTGTAAGAATATTTTTTATGCCTTGACTAGATATTTCTTCAACAAAATCAGGATTAATTTCCTGGGCTTTTATGATGCTGGCATAACCTTCTTTAAAACTGCCTAGTTTGTACAGCGCACCACCTCTAGAATACCAAGCTTGGTAATATTCTGGATTAATTTCTAGAGCCTTCTCATAAGCAGTAATTCCCTCTTCATATCTTTCTAATTTTCTCAGTGCAATGCCTTTACTATTCGAAGCAGAGTAATCATCTGGTTGAATTTCTATAGCCTTTTCATAAGCAGCAATTGCCTCTTCATATCTTTCTAATTTTCTCAGTGCGATGCCTTTACTATTCCAAGCAGAGTAATAATCTGGTTGAATTTCTATAGCCTTTTCATAAGCAGCAATTGCCTCTTCATATCTTTCTAAATTTTCCAGTGAAACGCCTTTATTATTCCAAGCGACGGATTACTAAATCTATTTTATAGTCTGAATTTAAGCCTTCTAACGCACCCTACAATTTTGCACAAAATTAGATTTTTCAATCCAGTAGAGTAGGCAAAAAATTAGTAGATTCAAAGTTCATCTCAATCCACTAAAATTTGCCCACCCTACTTAATTTTAGCTCCGATAATTTTCCAACTTATCCAAACTCTCGGAAAAGATTTTAATCTCTTTATTTTCATCTTCCCGTTGAGACAAAGAACGTTTTACTTCCCCTAAATAAAGAGGTTCAGAAACACCTTCTTCTGGATGAATAATTGTTCTAACTCTAATAGTTAATTTATTTTCTCCACCTAAACGACCAGGAGAATATAAATTACTTGCAGCTTGCTCCATTGTTGCCTCTAATTCTGATTTTGTAATGTTCGGAGCAACTGCTATTACTGTTTGAGTTCCGCCATTATCAAAAACTAATGAATATTTAACTGACCCAGGTATTTCTGTGCGGGTAAATAATCCTAAACTTAAGCCAAATAAACCTACAGTTAACACTCCCATAAAACCTGTGACTCCGACTAATCTAAAGCGAAATCCCCATTTCAAAATAAAGCCGAGAATTGTCAAGAGAAAAAATCCAATGGTAACAATACCAAACCATTTAGCACCGATCAGTAATTCTGTAATTGAGGACATTTATTTCTGAGTTATTATCTTACTTTACTTGTTTATTTTATAATAATTAGGAGTTAGTAATTAGTAAGGCATAAAAATCACATAAATATTTATCAAAATAGAAACAATTATTCTTTTCTACCCACAAGTAAATAGGTTTTCATTCTACCTTTTCCCTTAACCTCAATTATCCCTCGTTCGTCAAATTTATATTTGTCTACTAAACAGTCGTAAGTAGCTTGGGTGACTTGAATCACACCAGGAATACCATGAGACTCCATACGATGGGCTGTATTTACTGTATCTCCCCAGAGGTCATAAGCAAATTTTTTTGTCCCAATAACTCCTGCTTCTACTGCTCCTGTGTTAATACCAATGCGAATTTGTAAAGATTTCCTCAGCTTTTGAGAAATTTCCTTGACTTGAGTTAACATATCAAGGCCCATTTCCGCGATCGCCTCTGCATGGTCTGCTCTTGGAGTTGGCAGTCCACCCACAATCATATAAGCATCACCAATAGTTTTGATTTTTTCTAGTCCATATTTTTCTGCCAACTCATCAAAGAATGAGAAAATCATATTGAGTAACTCTACCAGTTCCGCAGGAGATAAATTGGCCGATAACTTGGTGAAGCCCACTAAATCTGCAAATAAAACAGTTACTTCATTAAAGCTATCAGCTATAGTTTTTTCTCCCTGTTTTAAACGTAGAGCAATCGGTTCGGGTAAAATATTTAACAGTAACCTTTCTGACTTTTCTTGTTCCTCAGCTAGTCGCTTTAAATAAGCTTGTTCCTGATCCCGAAGTCGTTTCTTTTCTAAACAAGCGTTGATTCTCGCTTTAAGTAATATAGGATTAAAGGGCTTGGACAAATAATCTTCTGCGCCTAATTCGATGCAACGGACTACACTGTCAATGTCATCCACTGCTGAAATCATAATTACTGGAATATGGCGCAATGCTGGGTCAGCTTTAAGGGTTTCAAGGACTTGATAACCGTTAATCTGTGGCATCATAATGTCTAGTAGTACCAGATCGAACGGTTGCTCCCGCATCATTTCTAGAGCTTGAAACCCATCAGCAGCATAACTGACTAAATGGCCCTGCCTTTTGAGTCGGCGAAGCAAAAGGTCACGATTGACTTGATTATCATCTACAACCAGCACATTGCCCTGGTCATGTTTCATTTGGTCGGCTCTTTACTTATAAGATTTTTGATCTTATCTAATAGTCTGGGAAATTCTACTGGTTTTGTATCATAATCATTACATCCGGCGGCTATACATTTTTCTCTGTCTCCTGCCATAGCATGAGCTGTCATTGCTATTATTGGAATATGATTGGTTTTAGAATTGGCTTTAATTTGTTCAGTAGCCTGCCATCCGTCTAACACAGGCAAACTCATATCCATTAAAATTAAATCTGGTGATTTTGAGCTGGACATTTCTATACCCTCAGCACCATCAACAGCAATAATTACCTCAAATCCTCTACGAATTAGACGTCTAGACAGCATATCCCGGTTCATCTCATTGTCTTCAACTAAAAGAATCTTAACCATTGTTTTACCTTTTAGTTAGATAATCTTCGCATCTCATTTTTACATATATCTAGCATCACAGAGTTACATAATTTTGTACTCAGGATACTATTGATTTTGTTAGTTAAGGGCCTTTTTTTCTGAATGTACATACTCATAATATATTTAAAATTATGCTTCTAGTATATTTTAGCCAATCTCTACTGGCTTTAGTAACAAATTAAAATTTTGAAATTCACTTATTTTGGCTTCAGATTTTATTATTTGTCATCTCTAATAACCGAAAATTAAGAATTGAAAGATTGTGGATTATGGTCTCCATTATTTGTCACTATTGATATCATACCTTCTGCCTTTAACTTAGGTTTTAGATACAAATTTTCTACCAAAGCAGCACCACCAGCAAACCAAGGTGGCACTATCAAAGCTCCAATAATTCCTAACAACTGAATTCCCACTAAAACTGATAGTAATTGATACAAAGGATGCACTCCGACAGAAGAACCAACTAATAAAGGATCTAGTACATAAGTTTCTATATTTTGGATAATATAGTACAAAGTTATTACCCATAAAAATAACCATCCACCTTTAGCAATAGCAACAATTAAAGCTGGAATTGCACCTAGAATTGGACCAATAAAAGGAATTAAATTTGTAACAGCAGCTATCGCTCCTAAACCGAGGGAAAAATCTTTTAAGCCTAAAAATCCTAAACCAGTTGTAGTTGCTATTCCTAAAATAGCAGAAACTAAAATCCGACCTCTGATATAACCTCCCATTCTTTGAGTAACAGGTAAAACTTGATTTTCTAGACGTTCATCCCAAGGTTTAGGGAAAAATTTCACCAAACTTGTAATCAAAGTTTTGCTATCTGCCACCATATAACCTGAAATGAATAAAGCCAGAACTAAACTAACTACACCCCCCAATACACCTTTAGTTAAACTATAGGAACGTAGTAATAATTGTTGACTAGAACGAATTGCCCAGTTAGTTACAGATTTAGTATCAAAAAGTTGATTAATCCAATCAGGTGGATTTTGATTTAAAGAACTAACAAATTCTTCAAAAATTTCGCTGATACTTTCAGAAAATATTGGTAACTGACGTAAGAGTTTTTCAATCTGATCGAAGACTGGCGGACCAATAGTTAAAAGTACACTTGTTAATCCAGAAATTAGGGTTAAATAGACAACAATTACTCCTAACCAACGGGGAAATCGCATCTTTTCTGTTAAATTTATTAATGGTGAAATTGAAGCAGCTAAGACTACTGCAACCATTAAAAGTACCAGTAAACTTCGGACTTGCCAGAGGAGAACTAGTAATAAAAAACTGCCAATAATTAACAGGATGTTAGATACGGAAATAGAAATCCTTTGTTCAGGTTTCATATTTAATAATTCAAAATTTAAAAGTTAAAAGTTAAAAAGTTAATCTGAAAAATCAGCAAATATTTGCTCGTTTTTAAGTGTAATTAATTAACCTGGTTAGTCTGAAAAATTTTCATTATGCTAAGGTAACAGCCAAGATAGAAAAGGTTTTGAAAAATTTTATCTTTATTGAGATAGTTTGTTTTTTTGTACTTCTATAGTTGGTAGCAATTAAACTATTTTCAGGGGCAGGTTTCAGTTGTTAATAAACTGCCCAGGAAAGGTTAAGGATTCAAAAACCCCTTGGTAACAGCCTGGGGTTCATAGGCTTTCGGCAGTATAACCTAAGAAAGCAATCTTAAAGTCAAATTTATTCGAGAATTTATACTAAAAACTAAATTAATTGTACTCAAATTATTTCACTCAAAATATGCGATTTTAGTGTGAGTCTTCAATTAAAATCTATAGCAATTCCCACCGTTATGAAGTACAGTTATTTTTCTTAATCTTCATACTCCTCTAATTTTATACTTACCAAAGCCAAAAAATTGTGTACCTCACGAGTATGGGAATTGCTATAAGTCGATGACTGCTTAATTTCTATGCCAGTTTGTCACACCACCTGGTCGGTCTATTAGTTTAATACCTTGATTTTGTAGTTCATCTCTAATGCGGTCAGCTTCAGCATAATTTTTGGCTTTTTTTGCCTGCAAACGTTGCTGAATTAAAGACTCAATTTCCCCATCACTTAAATCATTAGATTCCTGATTAATTTCCGAATCTGGCTGAACCTCTAAACCTAAGACTTTTGCCAAATTTACTAAAGTTACCCATTGTTTTTGTAACTCTTCTAAAGGTATTTCGGTTTTGCCTTCATGTACCAAAATATTTCCCTGACGGCGCAACTCTTTAGCTAATTCAAATAAAACAGCCAAAGCACCTGGAGTATTAATATCATCATCCATTGCTTTCTGAAATTGCTCTACTTGATAACTTAATAATTCTATCTTTCCAGATAAGATTTTTTCTGGTATTTCCCATCCTAATTTAGAACCATATTGATAAGAAAATAATATACCTTCCTTAATCGTATTCCAACCATTTTCAGCAGAAGCGATCGCCTCTTTAGTAAAGTCAATAGGTTTCCGATATTGAGCAGTTAAAACAAACATTCTCACAGCCATTGGGTCTACAGGTCGAGCCAATAAATCCCGAATTGTGGTAAAATTTCCCAAAGACTTTGACATTTTTTCTCCATTAATAGTCACAAAGCCATTATGGAGCCAATATTTTACGTAAGATTTTCCCGTAGCAGCTTCCGACTGAG
Organism: Microcoleaceae cyanobacterium MO_207.B10; assembly: GCA_030064835.1. GTDB lineage: Bacteria > Cyanobacteriota > Cyanobacteriia > Cyanobacteriales > Microcoleaceae > JASJEE01. The sequence goes on from JASJEE010000067.1 coordinate 18,231, forward strand.
CAATTTCATTTTCATGGTGAGGAAAAGTTAAATCTGCTCCCCCAGCATGAATATCTATAGTTTCCCCCAAACAATCTTTTACCATAGCGGAACATTCAATATGCCAACCTGGCCTTCCTTTTCCCCAGGGAGAGTCCCATGCAGGTTCGCCTGCTTTTGCTGCTTTCCAGAGGGCAAAGTCAAATGGATCTTTCTTTTTTGTAATTTCTGAATCTTCCGATTCTACTCTACCACTTGCACCAGCTTGCATTTCTTCCAAACGACGGCCTGAGAGTTTCCCATATTTGGAAAATTTTCGGACTTGATAATAAACATCTCCTCCAGAAGGGTAAGCAAAACCTTTTTCTTCTAAATTTTGGATTAACTGCTGAATCCCATCTATTGTCTGAGT
>JASJEE010000360.1 GCA_030064835.1 Microcoleaceae cyanobacterium MO_207.B10
CAAGCGATCGCTCAACGTCCTACTTCTTTTCCTTATATTCCTGGTTTATTATCTTTTAGAGAAATACCTACTATTTTAGATGCTTTTGAAAAGCTCAATATTATTCCAGATATGCTACTTTGTGATGGTCAAGGATTGATTCATCCCCGTCGATTTGGTGTCGCTTGTCATTTGGGAGTTTTAGTTAATATTCCGAGTATTGGTGTAGCTAAATCTCACTATATTGGGAAACATGATTCTGTTGATTTGGAAAAAGGTAATTGGCAACCATTAATAGATAAAGAAGAAGTTATTGGTGCAGTTGTCAGAAGTCGTACTGGAGTCAAACCGATTTATGTTTCTACTGGTCATAAAATTAGTTTAAAAAGTGCTATTAATTATGTCTTGAAATGTACTCCTAAATATCGGTTGCCAGAAACAACTCGTTGGGCGGATAAATTAGCTTCTAACATTTTGATTGAGTAAAATATTAAAGTTATAAATTAGAAATTTACCTAAATGTATACTAAGGATGAACAAATTGTATTTTCTCAAGATGAATGTATTTTGAACTTCTGTTCGTAGAACAAAAAAATCATCAAAAGTATTGTATTTACAAATTGCCAAAAAAGGAAGGTATAAACCCTCTCCACTCATGGAAAAAAAAGAAAAAAAATTCATTTTAGCGAATCTTTCTATTAAGGAAGAGGTACAGCCATCCTAAATAGGTTGCGGGTAATTAAAAAGTAAATAACAAAGTAGAAACTCTCAAGTGTTGCCTGTTGCTTTCTGGAGCTGTTCCCTAAAAAGCAGTAATATTTTTGCCAGGAATAAAATAGGATTGCTCTAATTATTAATTGTTAACTATTAACTATTAATTATTAATTATTGAACAATGACTTACTACACAGTTGAAGAATTACTATCAATGATTGATGAACCTAATGCTTCTAAATGTTTGCAACTCTTAGAAGAGAACCGACAACTTTTTCAAATAGTCAGAGGTTCTACTCACAATCATCAAGCATGGGTTGGTGGATATATCGATCATATTCAAGAAATTATGAATATTGCTTATAGTCTTTATAAACATTTGAACGGACTGCGAACTTTACCTTTTTCTCAGTCAGATGTTCTATTAGTAACATTTTTACATGATTTAGAAAAACCTTGGGCTTTTGAAAAAGATAATTCAGGGGAATGGATAAGAGTTGATTCTATGAGAACAAAAGAAGCACAACAAGACTTTAGGAAAATGAAGTTAAAAGAGTACGGAATTGAATTAACTTCTGAACAAGAAAATGGGATTAAATATATTGAAGGAGAACATAAAGACTATACAAATAAGCGTCGATTAATGAGTCCTTTAGCCGCATTTTGTCATTTAGCAGATGTTACTAGCGCTCGCCTTTGGTACGATAATCCTATGGTAAATAATGACCCTTGGCAAGGAGCAAAGCGGATTAGGAAATAACTACTAATATGGATAATAAATAATCTTCACAAATTAATAATTAACAATTAATAATTAATAATTACCTCTTCTGTAATAGAAGGATTGGGCTAAAATAAATTTTGTCTTTTTTATCCACGAAGGGAGAGGCTTTATACCAGAATTTTTAACTTAAAAATGCAAGAAAAACAATGTATTTTAATAAATTTGTGGAATGGAAAGCCAATGGCACTAATTTTGATCTACAAAAAAGATTGATTAAGGAATTCTAATCTAGGAAAAAGTATCAATAAATAATTTTTGTTGTAACAGCATTAATTCTCAAATTCCGCTGTTTAAATCTAGTTCCCTATTCTCTATTTCCTATTAATAGTTACCTAAAATCCCAAACTTGTCTACTTCATACATATTCAGAAATGCTATATAATCAACTTTTGTTCAATACCTAAATATTAGAAGTATATTGTGGAAGTAAAATATGCTATTGTTCACGAATGGTTAACTCCTAAAGCTACTGGAGGTTCGGAACTGGTTGTTAAAGAAATTCTCAAACATATTAATGCAGATTTATATGCTTTAATTGATTTTGAATCAAGCAATCCTGAAAGTTATCTTTATCAACGTAAAATAGGTAGAACATTTCTCCAAAATTTACCTTTTGCTCGTAACGGAGTACAGAAATACTTACCTCTATTACCCATAGCAATTGAACAATTTGACCTGCGAGAATATGATGTAATTCTCTCTTCCTCCCATGCAGTTGCTAAAGGTATTCTAACTACACCTTATCAACTACATATTTGTTATTGTCACACCCCAATGCGTTATGCTTGGGATTTAACTTTTGATTATCTAAATAGTAGTAAAGTCGGTAAAGGTATCCCTGGAATTTTCACTCGATATCTTTTACATAGACTACGGGAATGGGATGTAATTTCTGCCAACCGAGTAGACTATTTTATTGCTAATTCTCAACATACCGCCCGCAGAATTTGGCGTTGTTATAGACGTAAATCTGAGGTAATTTATCCGCCAGTAGATGTGGAAAAGTTTCCTTTTAAATCTCAGAAACAAGATTTTTATCTGACAGTTTGTAGATTAGTTAGTTACAAAAAAATATCTTTAATTGTTAAAGCTTTTAATGAGTTAGGACGAGAATTAATAGTTATTGGTACTGGAAAAGAATTAAAAAAATTACGTCAGCTTGCTAAATCTAATGTAAAAATTATGGGTTGGCAACCTGAAGAAGTAGTCGCTCAATATATGTCAGAAGCAAAAGGTTTTATTTATGCTGCTTGTGAAGATTTTGGTATGGCTTTAGTAGAGGCACAAGCTTGTGGAACACCAGTTATTGCTTATGGTGTTGGTGGAGCGACTGAAACAGTTTTAGATATGAGAAAATATCCCGATTCAGCAACAGGTTTATTGTTTCCTGAACAGACAGAAAAAGCTTTGGTTGAGGCGGTGGAAAAATTTGAAAGTTATCAGAAATATTTTCAGCCAGAAATTATTAGAAAGCACGCCGATAAATTTTCTCAAACAGTGTTTCAAAAGCATTATCTAAGTTTTTTGGAAAAGTGTTCTGAAGCAAAAGGCAATGGATAATTGATAATTAATCTCCAGAGGTTTAAAGCCTCTTTACCAATGTCTGATTTCTAATTAGAGAGAGTTTTCATTATCCATTATTCATTATCAATTATAGCGGTTTTCATATCGGTAGACCACAGTAGGGACGTTGCATGCAACGTCCCTACTGAATTTTGTTGATGACGGTGTGGTTTATCAATCTGAAAAGCGCTGTAAGTATAACAATGATAATTAACCTTGGGCAAATTTTGTATATTTTCTCAAATTAGGTGGATGATATGCCAAAACAATATCTTGCGCAGGTACTCCTTTTTCAATTAATTGGTCAGTGATCGCCTCTTCTGTACCATCATGTTGTACCCAGATTTTTCCACCAATAATATCAACATGAATGGAACAACCATAAATTCGAGTATTGTTATTTCTCCACCCTAAATTAACAAGCTGATAATGGTCGCTTTCCCGGTCAAAAATTGTTTGACTTTTGATTGGATCGTTAGGAGAACGTAACTTAGCTTTTGCTGTTAGTAATTCTTGGATTAATCGACAGTAAAAATCTGATTTATCCATTGGTTAATTCTCTCCTTTTCAACATCATAAATAATTCAAAGGAGTTGGTTCAGACTAATTACAGTTTGAATAAATGGATACTTAAAAAAGCGCTTATAAATCTCTAAAGGAACTGCTAAATATAATCGTCTTTCTGATTCTTATTCTGACAAAGCAATACGATAGTTAATAAATTGTCCAACTGCAGTGTGAAACTCATAAATTGTTGAACCTGCCAGAAAAGTTTGAATTTAAACAGCGATTTTTTCACCATTTTTTGTTGCTGCAATTAATTTTTATGCACCTAAATATATATATAAATCAACAAATCCTCAATCAATGCGATAAGGGTAATTAGTAATTTTCCATCCTTCATTCTCAAGATCTGTTCTAACTAATTGATGAAAAATATCTTTAGCAGGCATTCCCGGCAGTTTCCTCAAATTTTATTTTGTGGCTGTAATCTAATAAATAATATTATACACATTTTTGTTGGCTTGCTAAATCATTGTATAGCATTTCCCAGGTTAGTGAGGTACACCGCTTTCGATCCCCCCTAACCCCCCTTGAGAAGGGGGAAATGGAAGTCCCCCTTGAGAAGGGGGATTTAGGGGGATCGTTGATGTACCTCACGCCTACTGAAAAACGCTATATGATTTTTATTGTTTATGTATTTGGTTATTATTTGTTAGTAGCTAAAAGCAGTGCTTTTTACTTACTATTAATACTTGCCCAAAAATCAAGGTGTAAAGCCTTTACTTTGTAAGCATTCAGCCGTCAGCTATGAGTTATTAACGTATCCTGTTTGTCAGGAGTAATTAATCTCCAAAAAGTGAAATATAAAGAAAAAAATCATCAGCTAATTTTAATCAGTTCTGTAGGTTTGCTCGCCTATTAGCTGACCGCTGACTGCTAATAGCTGTTGGCGCAGTATTCCGCAGGAAATGCTTACTTTACTTTTAAGGAGAAAAGGATAAAAAAAGAAATAATATTTGCTGAGATTCAATCTGATAGTTTTAACCAGAGGTAATTATTCATTATCAATTATCTATTATCTATTACCCATGAATTAATCACTTATCAGTTTTATTCCTGATTTCAGTAATAGAAATTTTTGTTGGGTTGCGCTAGTGCTTAACCCAACCTACAATATAATAAATTATTCAATTAATTATAATTATGTCAGTACAAAAACAATCAAAGTTAAATCAATTATCATTAGAACAACATCTAAAAAATTACTTTGGTTATGACTCATTCCGCCCTGGGCAAAAACAAATTATTCAAACAGCTCTTCAAGGAAAAGATATGTTAATTGTGATGCCAACTGGTGGAGGAAAATCTTTATGTTTTCAATTACCAGCATTACTCAAACCAGGATTAACAATAGTAGTCTCTCCTCTCATTTCTCTGATGCAAGACCAAGTAGAATCTTTGCGAAATAATGGTATTGCTGCGACATTTTTAAATAGCACTTTAAATTTAACAGAAACTCGGAGACGGGAAACAGATATTATTCAGGAAAAAATTAAACTTTTATATGTTGCTCCAGAAAGATTATTATCAGAGAAATTTTTGTCATTTTTAGAATTAATCAATGCTCAACAAGGTATCTCTACTTTTGCCATAGATGAAGCTCATTGTGTCTCGGAATGGGGTCACGATTTTCGCCCCGAATATCGACAGTTACAAATCCTCAGAGACAGTTATTCAAATGTACCAATAATGGCTTTAACTGCCACGGCAACAAAACGAGTTAGGGCAGATATTATTGCTCAATTAAATTTACAAAAACCATTCATTCATATTGCTAGTTTTTTCCGGTCAAATTTATATTATGAAGTACGTCAAAAAACAAATGCTAAAAATACTTTTGCCGAAACATTACAAATAATTAGAGATACTGGCGGTTCTGGAATAGTTTATTGTAATAGTCGCAAAAAAGTTGATGAAATTGCTTATAAATTACGGCAAAATCATGTATCTGCTTTGCCTTACCATGCAAAACTTGATGATGCAGAAAGAACTATGAATCAAACTAAATTTATCCGAGATGATGTTGATGTAATTGTAGCAACTGTGGCTTTTGGTATGGGGATTAATAAACCAGATGTGCGGTTTGTAATTCATTATGATTTGCCTAAAAATATAGAAGGTTATTATCAAGAAACTGGTAGGTCTGGTAGAGATGGAGAACCTGCTAAATGTATTCTATTTTTTAGTTATGGCGATAAGAGAAGTATTGAATATTTTATCGACCAAAAAGATGATGAGCAAGAAAAAAGAATTGCCGAACAACAGTTAAGAAGAATCATTAATTATGCTGATGCAACTGAATGTCGCCATCGGATTTTATTGGGTTATTTTGGAGAAGATTTTCCGGGAAATTGTGGCAATTGCGATAATTGTAAATATCCTAAACCGATAGAAGATTGGACGATTGAAGCAATGAAGTTTTTATCTTGTGTGGCGAGAACTAAAGAACGATTTGGTATGACTCATATTATTGATATTTTAAGAGGTTCTAAAAGTCAGAAAGTTTTGGATAAAAAGCATGACAAACTTTCTACTTATGGAATTGGTAAAGATAGAAGTGTTGAGGAATGGAAAAATTTAGCAAGGTCTCTGTTACATCAAGGTTTAATGGAAGAAACAACTGATGGTTATTCGGTGTTGAAACTTAATCAAAATAGTTGGGAGGTAATGGGTAGAAAAGTTCAAGTAGAAATTGCCATAGAAAAGAAACATCAGATTGAGAAAACTACTACTTCTTTAGCAGCAGATGAACAGAGATTATTTGAAGAATTACGGGCGTTACGAAAAAGAATTGCTGATGAACAAATGGTAGCTCCTTATGTGGTATTTCCAGATAAAACATTACAAAATATGGCACAGCAACGCCC
>JASJEE010000361.1 GCA_030064835.1 Microcoleaceae cyanobacterium MO_207.B10
GTACTTGTAATCCAGCTACAGAACTTTTCCCATACGTTGGCGTTTTCACGCTGTTGTAAAGTAGTGGTCATAGGTATGTATGATTGCTGTATGTATGAAATTTTCGAGGTACGGTGGTGCAGGTTTCTGTTTGTTTTCCTGCGCCGTTATTAACAATATAGCTATATTATTTCGTTTTGTAAAGGGTTATTAAGAACAGTGTTGTTTAACTAGGATATAAGTTTCTTTTATTTAAATAATTTAGTATTGAATACCATGATTAGCTTAATAAGTCAAAAAAAATATTTTAACAGAATTCTGACTAAAAAATAAGGTCAATAGCTTCTGACTTTCCTACCGAATGCTGTGCAAACAGCCGGAGGTACTGTCAAACCTGAATTATTTAATTGTTAATTATTAATTATTTAGCAACACTCAGCTTTTTAAAAGCTGACTGCTGAGTCCTAATTGCTGATTGCTTATTTAACTGACAACTTAATTATGCTAGACACTCTAAATTTGGAAATCTCCCTGAATAAAGATGCTTACAAAACAAAAATGGAAGCCTTGATGCGACAATTAGGGCCTCTACAAGAAGCTTGTTGGCAAAAAAAATTACCCATGCTCATAGTATTAGAAGGATGGGCAGCTGCAGGTAAGGGAGCTTTGATCAAAAAAATAGTGGGATATATGGACCCAAGGGGATTCGTGGTACATCCGATTTGGCCTGCTACAGCCCCAGAGCAACAATATCCTTTCTTATGGAGGTTTTGGGAAAGACTTCCGAGAAGAGGGCAAATTGGGTTTTTCTACCATAGTTGGTATACTCACGTTCTCGAAGACAGATTATTTAAGAGAGTTTCAGAGGCAGAAATTTCGGTAATCTTACGACAAATTAACGCTTTTGAAAGACAGATGGTAGATGATGGGGCAGCGATCGCTAAATTCTGGATTCACCTGGGTAAAAAAGAATTGAAAAGCCGACTCAAGAAAACGGCCACAAACTCCCTAAAAGCTTGGCGAGTCAGACCAGAAGACTGGCAACAAGCCAAAAATTACGAAAAATATACTGCCTTTGCCGAAGAAATGCTAATTCATACCAGTACGGGAGTTGCCCCATGGACATTAGTGGAAGGTAACTGTGAACGTTGGGCGAGAGTTAAAGTATTAACAGAAATAGCTTCTACTTTGACCCAATCTTTAGACCAACTCCCGATCCAACTGCCACCCCCAACAAATCCACTTCAAGAAAAATTAAAACCAACTGAACCAGATTTATTAGCCGAGGTAGATTTAAACCAATCTCTATCTTCTGAGAAATACAAAAAGTTATTGCGTGACGAGCAAACACTTTTAGGTAAACTACAACTGGAAATTTATCAACATCAACTACCAGTCTTAATTATATTTGAGGGGTGGGATGCTGCTGGTAAAGGAGGGGCAATCAAAAGATTGACCGATAATTTGGACCCTCGTAGTTATGTAGTTAAACCTTTTGCGGCCCCAACAGATGAAGAAAAAGCCCACCATTATCTTTGGCGTTTTTGGAAACAGTTGCCAGAAGCAGGAAAGATTGGTATTTTTGACCGAAGTTGGTATGGCCGAGTATTGGTAGAGCGAGTGGAGGGTTTTGCTACGGAGCTAGAATGGCATCGGGCCTATAGGGAAATAAATGAGTTTGAGGAACAATTAACCAGTGCTGGTTATGTATTGGTCAAGTTTTGGTTGCATCTGAGCCAGGATGAACAATTAAACAGGTTCACGGAGCGAAAAAATAATCCTCTGAAACAGTATAAACTAACTCAAGAAGATTGGCGGAATCGAGAAAAGTGGCAATTTTACGAAGTAGCAGTAAATCAAATGATTCAACGCACCAGTACCCCTACGAGTCCTTGGACTTTAGTTGCGGGTGATGATAAATATTATGCCCGTGTTAAAGTAATTCAAACAGTTACTGAGGCAATTGATAATCAACTAAAACGTCAACAAAGTTAGTTGAGGTTTATTTATTGTTTTGTGGTATAAATGCTTCATAAATCAGGTTAGTTGATGAATCAAAAAATATCAAACTTCTCAGGAAAGAACAAAAATTATGCTGGTAATATTAACGAGGATTGTATTCTTAATACTTATAATTTGCATCATCACATCCCTTTGGAAAAGTTCTGGTGGTGATAAGAAAAATTTAATTTCTAAGTTGTTGCTGGTGTTTTCCATAATTTTGTTAATACTAGCATTTTATGCACCAGATAGTCCGGTTGGAGCAGTTGTATTTAGATTTCTAGGTTTCGTATTTAAACCACTAGGTTTTTCAATTGTGCTATTGATTTATGCAACGACTCTTATATCGAGTGGAGGCATAAAAGCTCCTGCACCAACTTTGATTATAACAGCATTAATAGTTCTGATAATTTCTAGTACACCAGTGTTTGCTTTTTGGATAGCACAACAAGCAGAAGAAGATGCTATAGAAGCAATTTCTACCTCAGCTTGTTGTGAGAGAACAGCAGATGCAATTGTATTATTAGGTCAAGGAACAACCCAGCCTCAAATACCAGACAGAATCCAAATTCAACTAACAGATACAGCAGAGCGAATTATTTATGCAGCTCAGTTATATAAAAGAGGTTTAGCTCCTTATGTAATAGTTAGTGCGGGTCCGAGAATAGAGGATGATAGTAACACTGTTGAAGCTGCAGATATCAAAAAAGTATTAGTTGAATTGGGTGTGCCAAGAAGAGCAATTATTTTGGAGTCAGATGGATCGACTTTACGCCTAAGCGCTATAGAAACTCGTGAAATTTTAGACGAAAAAGGTTTAGAACCTGTTGTGATTCTTGTGACTTCTGCACCTCAAATACGCCGTGCTAGTTTGGCTTTTGCTGACTTGGAGATGAAGGTAATACCAGCTCCGACAGACTTTAATACTCTGCATCCTTATGGAGAATATTCTCGTCGTTTTTCATTGGCAGATTTTGTTCCGAGAGCCGAATCATTGTTACTAACCACAAAAGTTTGGGAAGAATATTTGGCATTATTTTACTACTACTTAAGAGGTTGGTTAGCTCCTGGTTTTTAGAAAAAATATTCTGTCTACTATAGTCATTTCAAATAAGGATGAAAAACTTTTTTGCCTGAAACCCTTTCAAGGAAAAAAACACTCGTCCCAGTCTTATTCAGAATGACTATATATAATAGTTGATGTTATAATCTATGCCCCTTTTCAAACACTACCAGAGAAAGGGGCATTTTTATTCTATTGATCATAACTGTGATCATAATTGAGATGAGAACAAAGCCGATAAACAAAGCGGATAAACAATTATTGTAGTAATACCAATTCACTTAAAGAATTTCACAAATAGTTGGTAACTAATGAAGTAAAATAATAAGCTGAAATTACTGTAAAACAGAGTTTTCAATTTACTAAAATCTCACTTCTGACTTCTGTAAGGGTGGTTTCCTAACGGAATACTACTCAAACGTTACCAGATTTTAGTATTCCTCGTTTGTTGCATTTTAAAGAAGAATTAGGATTAAGGTAGTGCGAGAATTAAGAGTCTGGGTAAAACCAAAAGCATCAGCTAATTGTAACTATTTAGGTTGCTTTTTATTGCTGATGGCTGAATGCTTACTTATCGTAAATCTACCTTAATCTTCTTTAGACCTCTGGTGGAAATTAAAATTTAACAACTGTTTTACAAAAGTTTCAGCTTAGACATCTCCAATAATAAAAAATATAATCAATTATCGCCCCTAAATCATCAATTATTTCTCCCCTACTTCCTACTCCCTACTGCCTCTTTTCTAGAGATGTCTGTTAATTATCGGAGATGTCTTTTAATCACATTTCTAGTTCTTCGGAATTACTGGGGAGTTTTGTTGTTGGATTATTCTCTGAATTAGTAGGAGCATTTTGTTGCTCATTTATAGTTATTTGACCACGTGGTACTAAGAAATTAACAATTAACCAAATACCCAAGAATATAAGTAACAATAAAGTCACAAAATCCTGTCCAGGAGGTTTCTTAGCTGTTGGCTTTTTCGGAGCTTCAAGTTTAACTTTAATAGATTCAACTTCAACAGTATTGTCGTCTTTTACATTAAATGAAAGAGAAAATTGCTTGCCCATATTTGTTAATCCTATTGTGGCAAATATTATAGTCAAGATATTAAGATAATTGTCATAATATCTTAAGTTTAATCTGAGACAAGATTATTCAAAAGTTATACATTTACTTAATACAGCTAATTTTTACCAACAACTAAAATTTTTTAATTGAATTAAAAATCAAGCTCGGTCATTTTTTTGACTTATCTACAATCATAGCATTATCTAAAATCTAAAATACTACCCCCTATGACAACAACTTCTCAAAAAAGACTACAAAAATTAGCTACCTATTTACGTCCTCACTGGAAAAAGTCATCATTAGGTATTTTTTCCCTACTAATAGTAAACACTTTAGGGGTCTATATTCCGAAACTAATTAGCCAAGCAATAGATGATTTAGAACTAGCCACAAAATTTGATGAATTCTTATACTATGTAGTCGCAATTATAATTCTTGCCTCGATCATGTGGGTCATTAGAATGGCATCCCGTATTCTCATATTTGGAGTAGGACGACAAGTAGAATTTGACCTCAAACAAAAGATTTTTAATCAACTCTTGAGATTAGAACCATCATATTTTAGTAATAATACAATTGGAGATTTAATTAACCGCGCCACAAGTGATGTTGATAATATCCGCAGATTATTAGGGTTTGCAGTATTAAGTATAACTAATACAATTTTTGCTTATAGTTTAACTATGCCAGTCATGCTTTCTATTAATGTGAGGTTAACTCTATTAGCAGTTTCTGTATATCCTATTATGTTAATACTGGTACAAATATTTAGCGATAAACTACGAAACCAACAGTTAGAAGTACAGGAAAAACTTTCTAATATGAGCGATTTAATTCAAGAGGATATGAATGGTATTTCTCTAATCAAAATTTACGCTCAAGAGGAAAACGAAAAACAGGCTTTTAGTGATTATAATCAACAACTTTTAGACGCAAACCTAGATTTAGCTAAAACCAGAAATTTTCTCTTTCCAATACTTACAGGTTTAGCCAGTTTAAGCTTATTAATATTACTCTTTAATGGCTCAAGCTATCTAGAAACTGGTGAATTAACTGTTGGTAATTTTGTAGCCTTAATTCTTTATGTTGAACGTTTAGTTTTTCCTACTGCATTATTAGGATTTACAATTACTGCTTATCAAAGAGGAGAAGTAAGTATTGATCGAATAGAATCTATTCTCACAGTCGAACCAAAAATCAAAGATGAAGAAATACCTATTTCCTTACAAAAGCCAGTTAAAGGTTGGATTAGAAGTAAACAATTAACATATACATTTCCAGATAATAAAATACCAGCCTTGGAGAATGTTAATTTTCTAATTAAACCTGGAGAAACTGTTTCCATTGTTGGGCCTATTGGTGCCGGAAAATCAACTTTAGCAAATACATTACCACGGCTTATAGATATTAAAATCGACCAATTATTTATAGATGGGTACGATGTAACTCAACTAAAATTAGAAGATTTACGTCGGGCGATCGCCTACGTTCCGCAAGAAAGTTTTCTGTTCAGTACAACTATCAAAAATAATATTCGTTATGGCAATCCATTAGCAGAGGAAACAGAGATACAAGCTGCTGCGAAACAAGCACAAATCTATGAAGAAATTCTGAATTTTCCCCAACAATATGAAACTATGGTTGGAGAAAGAGGGATTACTTTATCTGGCGGTCAAAGACAGAGAATGGCATTAGCTCGTGCTTTATTAGTTGATGCACAAATCTTAATTTTAGACGATGCACTTTCCAGTGTAGATAATCAGACTGCCACTCATATTTTGCAAAATTTATCAACTGGAATTAAAAAGAAAACTGTAATTTTTATCTCTCATCAAATGTCTGCTGCTGCTATGGCAGACAGAATTTTTGTCATGGATAAAGGTCAAATAGTTCAAACAGGAAATCATGCAGAATTAGTAGAGCAAGCAGGTTTATATCAGTTACTTTGGAATCAGCAGAAACTTAAACAGTTATTAGAATAGAATTAAGCATTTAGCTGTCAGGCAAATTCAAAAATTATTCTGGTTTTTATGATGATAAAATAATATAGGAATTCCCATACTTATAAACTACAAAATTCGTCGGTTTTAGGTAGTAGGTGGTAGCTATAATAAATAACAAGTGAAAAATTTCCATTTTTGTTAAAAATCCATATTTTACCGAAAGATTCTGGGTATGCGCCTCCCCTTGGATAGGGGATAAAAAAAGAGAATATTCCAAATTTAAAGCCTCTTTATTGCCAGGGCTATTTCATTCTCAACTTTTCCATTTTATATATTTACGAGAATACCTTATTGCCAGCTTTAGACAACGCATCTTTAGCTATCTGTAAAGCCAGTAAATTCATTGCCAAAATCT
>JASJEE010000050.1 GCA_030064835.1 Microcoleaceae cyanobacterium MO_207.B10
AGGAAAGCCGTTTTCAGGAGCCTAACAACTATAAGAGTTCAGGAGACCGAAAAATTCGGAAAAATGACTGCCAGAATCATAAAACCCAGATGGGTATTCGACTTGTAACTTGTTAAATAGATACCTTCAGGGGTTCTATAGAGCAAACACTAGTTAAGCGATCGCTCTCACCTGAATCCTTACACATAAAAACATCTGAAGCTATGAAAAAAAGTTGATTTTTTCTATCTTACCTCTCTATGATTTAATTCTTATTGATAGTAATTGTTCTTCTAAAGCAGCAATTCTATTATAAGCTGCTGTTAACTGAGCTGTGAGTCTTTGAATTTGAATTTCTGTTGTTAATTCTCCATCAATATTTTGACTACTTTTATTGAGGTAGTTGTCATCTACTAATACATCTTTGTGTTCTAGTTCTGGATCAAAGCAATTGTATTTTTGTCTTCTTTGATTGACTTGTGTTAACTCCAGCAGTTCACTGCTGGTATCAGTGAGTGAAAATTGATTTGTTTCCTTCTCAAGGATATAAGTTGATATTTTATGATTGAGTTGCTCAATTATGGAGTAAGTTGCTTCAACCTTGTTGCTCAATGCAATAATTTGTTCCTCAATTAATTCCATATATTTTTTGATTATCCTCATCATTTAGCTTACTTGATTTAATTTTAATCAATTCTTACCCTAAATGTATACTATTTTTCATTTATTTAACTTTTAGTAACAATTTATTTCTTAAAAAAATATTAAATTTATTTATGTTTAAATATATACATTAAATTCTCAACCAAGCCAACAGTCAAGATATAAAGGTAAAAATCAAGAATGAGGGATTAATTGGCAAATATTTATGAAAATTTATCTATTTATACTTAGTTGCATTCACTTAATTGTCAAACTTAGTTTTCTTTGGTGAAAATAAGATTCTAAAATAATCTGCTGAAACTCAACTAATTTTCACGCTTTTGAAAATCACAATTAACAAAGATAATTAAGTAATCTGCTATCTTCAAAATTTTTAATGTATCAAGAGAATTATGAAAATATTTAGTTGATAAATTTTATGACTTTGGAGAAAGGGTTATAAATTTAAAGATACAGTTTGATTTCTGAAGTAGTGTGTGTGGCTCGAATCAATATACAGTCAAAAATTTAACTACACTGTTACTCTATTTTCTTCCTAATTTTCAGATAGACAGAATATAATAAGAAAAGTAACAAATTAGACAAATATATTGACAAAAAATAGTTAATCTGATATTTAATGTTAAAGGAAATAATAAAATGGTATTAAATAGATATAATGGCCAACAAACCTTAGAATTAGAAATTGTAGAGTCACAAGTTACAGAATTTTTTCGACAATCAGAAGGTGAATGGTTCTCAGAAAGACGCTACTATACTTTGCCAGAAGGGGATACACAGGAAGTAGTCAGTGAATTGAAAGTTAAATTCCTGGGGCAAGGAAGTCCAGAACTTATAGAGCTAGCCCAACGCCATGGGCTAAATAATCCAGAAATGGCCATGATATCTGGGTCTTATGTAAGTTGGGTAAGTAAAGATTCAATATCCGGTAAGAAGCAGTCTGAAGATTCAACAGTTTTTGGAGTTAAAGGATCGATTTTGTATCGCGATCGCGGTTTTGCCACAGTTAAACCAGTAACAGCTAAGTATTATTTATCAAACCCTCAAACCCTATGTCTAAGAACTGAGTACAATGGTTCTGTATTTGAAGAAGAAATTAAACAAATAGGCCATAAATACCGGACGCGACAAACTATTATCTCGCGAGCTGGAGAACAAAAAATGATTGGTCAATATCTAGAAAAACGTATATTAAATAATCAGATAAGGTGAAGCGAAGGAATTTTTTAATCGGAGCAACAGCAATAACTTTAGCTGAACTTTTAGCCGGATGTGAAAGTAAAGCAGACTTAAAAGTTCAGCTTTTAAAAAATACTATTCCTGCCCAAATGTTGCAAAAATTTAGGGGAGAATTAGAATCTCGTTCTATCTTAAGTTTTAAGCCCCAATCAGAATTAAAGGATTTGTTTAATTTGCTGCAAACTTGGCAGATAAAAGTTAGAGAGGCAAAAGATAAACCACTTGAAAGGGAGAAAAAACTGTCAGAAATTGCTAATCTTGTGACTCTAGGAGATTATTGGTTAGCCAATGCAATTAAACAAGAATTGATTCAACCGATTAATTCTGAATCTCTGAAAATGTGGGATAAACTACCTGAAAAATGGCAACAATTAGTCCGACGTAATAATCAAGGTTATTTCGATTCACAAGGGAAACTTTGGGGGGCACCTTATCAGTGGGGCACAACATTAATTGCTTATCGAGTTGATCAATTTAAGTCTTTAGGATGGGAGCCTAAAGACTGGAGTGATCTATGGCGTGAAGAGTTACGTCATCGTTTTTCTTTGCTAAATCAAGCTAGGGAAGTTATTGGTTTAACTCTGAAAAAATTGGGTAAATCTTATAATACTAAAAATCTCAGTAAAGTTGATAATTTAAAATCAGAACTTTTCCAACTAAATCAACAAGTTAAATTCTATAGTTCTGATAACTATTTACAGCCTTTAATTGTCGGAGATACTTGGTTAGCAGTGGGTTGGTCTAATGATATATTACCACTTCTAAAAACCCGTAAAGACATTGCCGCCGTGGTGCCAAAATCAGGAACTGCTTTATGGGCAAATTTATGGGTAAAACCTGCTACTACTAATGAAACTTCTTTAACCGAAAAATGGATTGATTTTTGTTGGCAACCGGAGATAGCTACACAAATGTCTTTATTAACTCAAGCTACTTCTCCCATTCTTTCGGCGATGAATCAAACGGAGCTAACTCCGGAAATAAGAAGTAATTCTTTGTTGTTTCCGCCACAAGAGATTATAGAAAATAGTGATTTTCTCTATCCACTTACAGATAGTTTAATTGCTCAGTATCGTCAACTTTGGGAAGAAATGCGTCAATCTGAGGTTAGTTAATTGCTATATCTGCTCAAACTTTTATGTTCTCAATATTCTGTTAGTTATAGTTAATTTGCCGGATATGATTTGAGAAGTATTTGATAATTTTCGACTCTGATAATTTGCCAAAAAAAACCCCCACCAAAAATTTAGTGAAGGTTATTCATCAGGGTGCATCTACCATTTCTGTTTCCTCTATTTTGACTCCACATCAGGATTTTTTACAACTACAAAATTTGCCAAAAAAAACCCCCACCAAAAATTTGGTTTTGCACAATAGAGAATGATATTCTAGAATTTTCTTGAGAGATTGACTGTCCTGATTGTCAAAGTCATAAAGTAGTGAAAAATGGTCATCGTCAGGGTCAACAGAGTTATCTATGCCGTAACTGTGGCCGTCAATTTAGAGAAAGCCCCTGTCCTGCGGGTTATAGTTCTGATATTAAAGAGCTTTGTGTGAAAATGTCCCTTAATGGCATGGGATTCCGAGCCATTGAGAGAGTGACTGGTATTTCCCATACATAACACAGTGCTGAACTGGGTACGACTTGCAGAAGCACAGATTCCCGATAGTAACTATGAAATACCATTAAATGCTCAAATAGATGAACTACAAACTTTAGAAAGCTCAAAAAAAACCAAATTTTGGTCTCGAGAGTCGTCAACAGCAAAATGCCAGGAATTATGAAGTTTGTACTTGGCGTTAGCGAAGCTCCTCTGTAAGAGGATCGCTCGTTAGTTACCTTCACTATATTGTGGCAGATGATTCACGGTTGGGCCTGTTTTCTTTATATTACAGATGGATATAAGGTTTATCCCTGTTTAATCGACGATTGCGAGCACCTAGTAAGCAAAACAGCGATGACTAGAGTAGAAGGAGAAAACTGCCGTCTAAGACACTATCTAGCTAGGTTACATCGTAAAACTTTGTGCTATTCCAAGTCCATTGATATGTTGTACAGATCAATTCACCTGCTGATCTATTATTTGAAACATCGTCAAGTTCCTCAATTCTCATAATCATTCGTCACTGTGCAACGCCCTAGATGATGATCACTTATCAGTTCTTTCTCTGATTCCTACATCTGATACTTGAATCATTCTTGAGCGATCGCTCTCACCTGAATCCTTACCAATAAATAGTATTTATAAATAGGAAATTCAAGTAGAGCAAAGTTTTTGAGAATTGGTATAATATATCCGTCATGCTATAGAACCCATTTGGCATCTTTTCTTGAAATACAAAGCCTTAAGAAAAGCTGTTTTAAGGAGCTTAAACACTATAAGAGTTCAGGAGACCGAAAAGTTACGAAAAATGACAGCTAGAATCATCAAACCCAGATGGCTATTGGCCTTGTAACTTATTAAATAGATACCAAATGGGTTCTATATCTGTCAAACTGCTTGAATATGGCATTTACCCAACCCTTGGTGATGATAATTGGCGATCGCTACTTCCTTACTTAGTATAGCCTTTTCCCGAAAAGATACCAAATGGGTTCTATACAAAAATCCTTTTCAAGTGAGAAATAATTAGCGATCAGAAATATTAATAAAAAATTGACTTTTGATATTCTATAAACTAATAAAATAAACCATGGGTTGATAAATTGTAAAAACTTATCAATCCATATTTACCGAAAAATTCTGGTCTAAAGTCTCCCATTTTACAGCGGTTTTCATATGAATAAACCACAATGTTCAAACCAACCTATGGCATCATCTTCAGTAATTTGAGCGATACGGCTAACGCCACGCTCCGCGAACGCTTCGCTGATAACTCGATCTAATTGTTCTTGAGTTCGAGCTTGACGAGAGCGCAGAAACTCTTTGAATTTTGACCAACATAGTTCGATGGGTGACAAATCAGGTGAGTACGCAGGTAAGAAGATTAACTTGGCTCCTGTGGAGGAAATTAACTCTTGAATTCTAGAACCTTTGTGGACACTTAAATTATCCATCAGTACAATTGCCCCTGGCCATAGTTGAGGTACTAAAATCTGCTCTATATATGTTTCAAATACATTTTTATTTGTACTACCAATTACTGTCATTGATGCAATTAAACCATCCAGACTTAAAGCTCCTAAAACACTTGTATTCTTACCTTTATTTCTAGGGGCATTGCTGACGACTCTCTCTCCTACTTTTCCTCGACCATAAACACGGGTCATCCCTAGATTAACTCCTGATTCATCAACAAAAACCAAATTGTTTATGTCTACGCGCATCCAGCCATTTTCTATAGTCATAGCGTTTTTGTTTAATATCTTCTCTCTGTTGCTCGCGGATCATAAAGACTTTTTTTTTCTACTTATATTGAATTTTTTTAAAATTCGATACATTGTTGATACACTCACTTTTACTCCGGTTCTAATTTCTAAATATTCGCATAACTCACAAAGTAAAATATCCGGTTTTTGTTGGATTTGCTGCTGAATTAAAGAATCAAAATTGCCATCAATTTTAATCACTGGCTACCACTATGATGCTTTGGATTTACAGTTCCTGTGGTTCTATAATGTCGTAATAAATTACGGACAAAAGTCAAGCTAACTTGAAATCTTTGCGCTATTTGACGTTGAGAACCTTCTTGATTTTGATAGGCTCTAATCACACGAATACGTAAATCTCGTGAATATGGTCTGGCCATTTTTTTTTTCTTCGGCATTCGCGGAGCGTGGCGTCAGCCGTATCGCTCTGGATAACTATTTTCTCTTTAATTACATTTTACACTTTTGTGGTTCACCCATATGAAAAGCGCTGTAAGGAGATAAAAAAAAGATAATATTCCAAATTTCAAGCCTTTTGCTTGAGAAGCAGGTACTGATAATCGATAACTGTTAACTGATAACTGAAATGACAGGACTTACTTTAGGGGCTAATGGCCATTAGCCCCTACATATGATAGTTCTGCGTAAGTCCTGATTTAATTATGTACCAAGGACCTAGATTCCTGAAACCTTCATTAGCCGGTATTCCGCATTCCCGCAGCAATACCATTAATAGTTAACAAAGCACCCCGCAATAACTCACCCTTACTATAACGAGAGTGAATAACCCCCGGCATACCTGTATCATGCTGACGCAGACGTTTCAATAGAGAAACCTGCAACATACCCAGAGGAATAATCGTAGCATTACGCAACTGTACAGAACGTTGCAAATTTGGATCGCCATCCAAAGGTCGTTGATGGCCAGTAATTTTTAGAATCAAATCCCGCGTCAGATGGTATTCATTGGTAATTTGCTTAAACAAAGCCTCAAAGCGTTCTAAGTCTTCAGAGTTAGATAACTCCCGCACATAATAATGAGCAATTTGTAAATCCACCTTCGCTAAAGTCATTTCCACCTTAGAGACCACAGTCGTAAAAAACGGCCACTTAAGATAAAAATATTTCAGTAGTTTCAGGTGTTCCTCTGGCTGCTCTTGCACAAATTGCTGTAAAGCTGTCCCCACTCCATACCAAGCAGGAAGCAAAAAACGACTTTGAGTCCAACTAAACACCCATGGAATTGCTCGCAAACCAGAAATAGTTTTCTTCTTATCATTTTTCCGCCGAGCGGGCCGGGAACTAATTTGTAGCTGGCTAATTTCCTGGATGGGCGTAACCTGCTCGAAAAAGTCCACCAAATCTGGTTGTTCATAAATCAGATTCCGGTAATGGGAGCGCGATCGCACCGCTAACTCCTCCATAATTTCATTCCAACTCTCAATTTCATCAAACCCCGTATTCAGCAAACTAGCTTGAATAACTGCAGTCGTCACATTTTCCAAGTTAAACATTGCCAACTGAGGCAAAGAATACTTAGAAGCAAGTACCTCACCCTGTTCAGTAATCTTAATCCGTCCATTAATACTCTTACCAGGTTGAGCCAAAATAGCTTTGTAAGCTGGACCGCCACCCCTGCCTACAGAACCACCACGACCATGAAAAATCCGCAAAGAAACATTATAATTCTGACCAATTGTATGTAAAGCTTTTTGAGCCTTATGAATTTCCCAGTTACTACTGAGGAACCCAGAATCTTTATTACTGTCTGAGTAACCCAACATCACCTCTTGTAAATAATTCTGAGAAGCATCTTGCTGTTGCTGCAACTTTTCATACCCACCAGCTAAAACTGCTAAATACAAAGTTAACTTAAACAGATCGTTCATTACCCTGGGAGCATTTCTCAAGTCTTCCACCGTCTCAAACAGAGGTACAACATGAATCGTACTCGCACCACTAGCTGGATCGTAGAGTCCAGCCTCTTGAGCTAATAACAAGACCTCCAATAAATCGCTAACATCGCGACTCATGCTGATAATGTAAGTTTGGCAAATTTCTTGCCCAAACTCTACCTGTAACTGTCGCACCAAGCGAAAAGTATTAATGATTTCGCAAGTTCTCTCTGAAAAAGGTAATTCTTTCGGGATAATAGGGCGACGAGTCAGCAATTCTGTAGAAAGCCATTGAGTGCGTTCTGCTTCTGACATCTCAATGTAGGGTTTAGGTAGAATTTGCAGATATTCGGTAACTTCATTAATTACCGCTTCGTGAACAGAAGACTCTTGACGAATATCCAGACGTGCCAAACTGAAGCCAAAAATCTCCACCTGACAGATGAGATTTTCCAAATCATTACAGCTTAAACCTGTTTCTGTTAGGTTACGCTGAATTAATTTTAACTCTGCTAAAAATTCCGCTCCAGAATTATAAGTTGGTACTGTTTCCCCCCGTTGGGATAGCACTTCCATTTCCCTTTGGGTTTCATCTCCGTTATACAAGCGTAAGTTGCGATCGCGAGTATTTTCTAAACGCTTTTTCACATAAGACAACTTCAACCTGTAGGGTTCTTGGCGATAGCGAATTGCCCATTGGTCATAAATCTCAGGCATTTTTAACTGGTCGCGATCAAGAGACTCCAGCAATTCTGGTAATACATCACTCCAGTGTAACGATAAGCTTAACAATTCTGTCAAGCGGTCAGTTGCTTGAATGTATTTACCCAAAACTATCTGACGTTGATAGCAAGCAGTTTGCCAAGTTACCTCTGGCGTACAGAAAGGGTTTCCATCACGGTCTGCTCCCACCCATGAACCAAACTTACAGAAATTGTAACCAGGTGGTTTTAGATAAGGGAAGGAACTATGTAAAGCTTGTGTAAACCTCCGGTAAAGCTGAGGAGTTGCATCAAAAAGAACTTCTTCAAAGTAGTGGAGAGTAGTTTCTACTTCATCAAGTACAGTAGGTTTAAATTGGTGTAGTTCATCTGTACGCCACCACAAACGAATTTCTTCTGTGAGCTGTTGTTTGAGTGATTCAGTTTCCCAGGATGAAACCAAAGAACTAGTCTGTCCTTCATCTACTCGCAGATTTGAAAAGCTTTCATCTACTCGATCCAGTGCTTGAAGAACCTTAGCAATGCGTCGTTGTTTGGTTCTAATTGTATGACGAACAATTTCTGTGGGATGTGCTGTAAATACCAAGCGAATGTCTAGGTTGTTAATTAATCGTTGGATCGCTTGAGATGGTACATTCAAAGTCCGCAGTAGGGGAAACAGATAATGGAATGTACCCTCTCCTAGAGGTTTACTTCTGTTATCACTCCACACTGGTATACTCCCTACCCGCAGTGAACAGCTTTCACCATCTTTAACCACATCATCTTTAAAAATCAGTTTTCCAGAATTATTACTGTTAGAGTAAGCTAGTTGTTGAATTGTTTGTTCATAATGTTGTTCAACAATATTAATCAACTGAAAGTATAGAGCAAAAGCTCGAGCTGCACGAATTGCGTCTTTGAGTTCGAGCTGTTCAATAAGCTGTACAATTTCTGAATCTAGAAAGTTAGAAGCTTGTCCTTCTGACGAGTTAACCGAGCGCATCTTGTCGAGTATATCCACCAATTCTTGGCCACACTCTTGCTTCAGCACTGATTCCCACAAGTCCTCTACCATCTTGATTCGATTCCGCAGAACCAAGTCTGAAGATGTTTGTGGCGGGTTTACTAAGCCCCTCTGTGTCATCATTTCTTCTGACTCTAGTAGTGAACTCATATTACCTATTCCTCAATAGCTGTGAATTATATCTGAATAAATGTATTCCTTGATACTTATGTTTCCCAAGTATTGGGATATAATAAATATCAAATTTTTTCAATTACTAGCATTTAGATTTTTCTCAAACGAGATTAGTTGTATATTTTTAACTTAGTTAAAGGCAGCAGTTTTACCAGCAACAAATATCCTGATACTCCAAACCAGAATCTTAACTCTCAAATTATGACGGTTTGCAGTATAAATTTGGATAACATAGCAGGCGCTTTTAGCCACATCCTGTTTGATAGAATGGCTATTTTCACGCCCGCACCTTAACTCAAAAATCCTACGAAACTATAATAATCAATAAAAGTTATGAATCTTTCGGATTTTGGGGAAAATTAAGCATTGGTAGGCGATCGCCCCGGAAGATTTCTTCACTATATAGGCCAATTTCTGGTAATAGCTCATTTATGGCTTTATTAGCTAACATAGCTAATAACACTGGCCCAGTGGCCAAGCTTAGTAAAAGTTCTGAGGAAATTTTGCTACTGGGGACTGTAACTGTAGGATTTCCAGAAGAATTTTCTCTAAAAGATTGCATGGATATCACCTCAGTAAAATTAGTAAAGTTTATATTTAATATGATCTATAGCAGGTGTAACAAGACTTAAGCGTCGATCAATAGGCTGTCCTAGCTAGCTTACGTTAGTCAACTGACCTAATCTCTATATTCTTTGTACCAGTATAGTACCTAAAAAGGCCAGTGTTAGGTCTCTCTGAGACTTTACTCTATGTTTCAGAGTTTTCCTCTGGTTCTTGATTCAGTTTTTGAAGGACTTTTTTAATAGTTTCGTGGAGGGCCTTCTGACTTTTAGCGATAAATATTAGTCTTTCTCAGAGAAACAGCATTTTATAACTGTACGATATTTTAGGCACATTAACCAAATGGTTTAAAAATGAATAAAGCTTCAGTGTTTTTGGAAAGAGGAGTCTGTAACCATGTTTTCTAGAGTGATACTGTTTAGTTGTATAAAATTAATATTTAATATTTAAAAAGACAAGAAGGCTATTAAAAAAGGTAATCTACATTCTTTGTATCTAAAATATATGACTTTAATTAAGTTTATAACTAGATCATAATCTAGAAAACATAATTAGGAGGTAAGTGCCAAGGTACAATCAATTACCAACTTTACTCTCTGTGATTTTTACAATATTAAGCACCTACACAGAATTAATTGCCTACTCTAATTCTCCGTAACGCTTGTTCCAGTCAAAAGGTTTCAACTTTGGCAAATGTGTAATTAATTTTGTGTACCTGCTTATTAAATATTTTATTGATTGATTTTGATAGAGGCTAAATTTTGTATATTTAGACTCAGATATATTTTCTATTCACCGATCCCTGTTCCCTAAATGTTAAATTAACTTTCACAGGTACTCTAAATGAATAGTCAATCCTATCAAGGGAGTCTCCCGCAGCAAGGAGAAGATGAAAGGGAATCAAACTATATTGACAGAAAATCGATCACCTCTAGAAAATTGGGCACAAGAAGCACTTGGACTTCTGGAAGTGCAAGTCCAGGTGAGATTGCGTGGCAATCACCTACATATTCTGTGCGAAGCTGAAAAATGTCCAGAAATGAATTTTGCACTTGACCAGTTTTCCCAAGCACTTAGTCAGGTCGATATCGAGTCTCTGCTACCTCCTAATCAACCTCGGATTTACCAGATGTTTCTGTGTGGCCGAACTTTGGGGCGTAGACGACCAGATTGGACAGTAAAACTTGATGGTCATAAGGTAGCAGTTAAGAGCCAATTGGTAAACCAACCATTAGAGCCTAATCATTCTCAAATAAATTCTGCTGCCCCACCAAAAGTAAATGGCTCTGTATCGCTTCGGGAATACTCAGAATATGACAATGACATTGAAGCTTTACCTCAAGAAAATTTAACAAATATAGTTCGTGAGCAAACCCCTACAGCTGATATAAATCATCACGATATCTCTGATTTACTGCCTAATCCTCCAATGACTTCTGTATTGGCAAAAGAGATATTAAAGGATAATAACCTATTTTCTTCCCCACCATTAAACCTAGATTCTATTTCTGCCAATGAAGAAAAGTCCCTCGGTCAGTTACAGGAGGAACCAGAAAGCGAGAACGAGAAAAAAGACAATCAAAATCTGCTTGAGTCTACCTTAACAGTTTCCTCTGAAAGATTAGCTCGATATGGCTATCCTGATGCAATAGCCAGCTATCTGAGTGAAATTTTAGGTGGGTTAGGAGTTTGCGTAAATGTCAATATCCGAGAAAAACAAGTTAAGGAAAAATTAACAGAAACAACCCCACAATTAGAACAACTTCAAACAGAAAACCTTGGCCAAATATCCCAAGTTAAAACCCAAAAAATATTATGGGTATCATGTGAAGCTGGTTATAGTCCCGATCCATCTCTATTAGCAGAGCCGATCGCCCAAAAACTCCGAGACCTCAACCTCAAAGATTTTCACGAGGCTCTAATTTCCCTGGTTGTTCAGGGTGAAGCAACACCTGACTGGATGTTGCGAGTGGATCTAACTCCACCGGATCTGATGCTCCAAGAGTGGGCAAGTTGGGGAGATATAGCAGCATTGGAAGAGTTGCTACAAAAAAAGATGACTGCTACGGGAGTAATAATTCGCGCTACTCTCAAAGAATCAACTCTACATTTATTTTGTAGCAATACTCAGAACTCAAACTTAGAAGCTCCAGAAAAACAAAAAACGATAGATGCGATCGCCTCATCATTATCTACTATTGCTCCTAGAGGTATACAAGCTGCTACCATTTATGGTTGTATCATCACCGATCCTAACCGCACAGAATCACCTTTATGGATAGATTGGTTAGACTTACCAGCATCCAAAAATTCCGATCTAGCTACTAGTGCTAAAGAATTGGCAAGTCAGGGAAACTATGAAGCTGTTAGTTTTCTGTTAAATAAATTACTTAACCCAGACTTAAATCACAAGCTGCAAACAGGTGGTATTCGGGTACTGCTGTTACCCAAGGGAGAACTACTCCACGTTATGAGTGAAGCTCCTACTTGTCCTTCTCAGTCAGACGTGGGACCACCTATTGCTAAGTTCTTGCGTCAGCTCCAAATTCCTGGAGTCAGTGGACTCAGGGTTTATGGTCGTCGTGCTGGTCAAAAATTGCCTTTGTGGCGGTACGGAATCAATTTTTCCGGTACTCGTCTGCATTCAGAAGTAGCTCCAGAGTTTGCTGCTTCTACAGACATAGATTTACTTTTGGGTAAAAGAGCAGATCGAGCTTTCCTTAACTTAACACCGGAAACAGTTGAAAAAACTGGTTGGAAAATGCTACCAGGTAGCAAGTACGGAGCAATAGCACAACTATCTACGGTGGTGCAAAATTTACTTATTGGTTCTCGTCTGTTTATTCCGAATGAGGAACATTTTGCCCAAGTTGGTAATTCATCTACATATAATCATGCTCGCAGTAGTAGAAGATGGGCTATGGCTATAGCTTATGCTACTTTTGGTATTTTGTTTACAGTACAAACTGATTTACAACTAGGTCAACTTTTGCAGCGAGTGGAAGCTGTTTCTAAATCAGATAATTGTCAGGGATCTGTTTGTCAAACTTCTACAGAAGTCACAGATGATTCTAGCTTAGTTTCCGATACTTCTGATACTTCAGAATCATCTTCTTATCCTAGCTTTAATAGCCCCCAATTAGATGAACAATTAGTTCGTTATCAGCAATATTTAGCAGTAGAAAAAAAGCTACCAGATATTTTAATTGTTGGTAGTTCTAGGGCATTAAGAGGAGTTAATCCGACTGTACTAGAAGAGAATTTAGCAGCAGCAGGATATACAAATTTAAAAGTATATAATTTTGGGGTAAATGGAGCTACAGTTCAAGTTGTAGATTTAATTGTCCGTAGAATTTTACCACCGGAACAATTGCCACCGTTAATTATATTTGCTGATGGAGTTAGAGCTGTTAATAGTGGAAGAGTTGACCGAACTTTTGATATAATTGCTGATTCTGAAGGTTATAAAGCAGTGGCAAAAGATACATTTAAAATTAATACAGATACATCAGAAAAATCAGTTAACTTTTGGGAAAATCTCCAGGAAAAAATGGGGGAAATATCAGTAACTTACCAACAACGTGATCGGCTCAAAAGTTTATTGATTTCAATTATTAATAATCCTACTAATTTACAGTTTTTACAGAAACAAGAAAAAGCTGAAAATGACAGTCTAGAAGCAGAAGATATTAGTCAACTTAATCAATTTCAAGATAACGGCTTTCTGCCAATTTCTATTCAGTTTAAACCGGAAAAGTATTATCAAAACTATGCCAAAGTTTCAGGTAAATACGATGCAGATTATGCTAACTTTCAGCTACCAGGAAAACAAACAGAAGCTTTGAAGAATTTGCTGGAGTATACTGAATCAATAGGTATAGATATTGTGTTTGTGAATATGCCTTTGACCGAAGCATATTTGGACACCGCACGAACTGCTTATGAGCTAAAATTTCAGGAATATATGCAGCAGCTGTCTGGAGAATATTCAAACTTTGTATTTCGGGATTTTGTTAGGGCATGGCCACAAGTTTATGATAACTTTTCTGACCCCAGTCATCTAAATATGTATGGAGCGATCGCTGTTTCTCAAAAGTTAGTTGAGGATAATAAAATTCCTTGGCAAAAGCCTTAATGTTTAAACTTATAACCAAGTAATTTAGCAATATTCTATAAAAATGGTATTACCAATTTGGTATTTAGAGGTATGAAAAAAGAAGTCACACCTCTATATTTCTAATCATGATATTTATCAAGACTCTGTGGATAACTTTTGCCCAATGCGAGGTTCTTTACCAGCAAAAATTCGCTGAATATTTGTCCGATGTCGCCAAATAACATAGAAACCAGCAGCGACCGCAAATATTTCATAAGGAAGTGGTTGATTTGAGAGCAACATCAACCCAGAAACAGCAACAGCACCACTAATAGAACTTAGAGACACAATGCGGGAAGTAGCCAAAACCAGAATAAAAACAGTAAGTGTTCCTAAACCGACAACCCAAGACATTGCTAATAAAATACCTAAGCTGGAAGCAACAGACTTACCACCTTTAAAACCAATCCACAAAGATTTACTATGACCCACTATAGCCATTAAACCTACTAAAATCACCATCCATTCTTTTGCCATCAAAATATCAGGTATTCCAGCAGCAATAGTTAACCCTTGAGCAAAATCAAAAGAGTAAATATACCTAACTAAAGCGATCGCTAAAACTCCCTTCAAAATATCAACAATTAACACCACCAACGCTGGCCATTTTCCCAAAGTTCTTAATACATTAGTTGCACCCGTAGAACCCGAACCTTGTTCGCGAATGTCGATTCCATAGAACCAGGAGCCAATCCAATACCCACTTGGAGTAGCTCCTAAGAGATAGGCAACAATTAATATTACCCCATTCAAAACTAACCAGTTAATCATTTTCTTATTCCTTTAAATTGAAGCATTGGTAAGAATCAAAAACTTAGGATAACTGAATAATTGATCCTAGATCCAGAATCGCTCAGATTGATCCTTTTGCCCGCTGCAATTAAAAAATTTTTATAGTTTATTAATAACTAATGAATGGGCATTTATCCTCTGGTCAGTTTTGAATTTAATTTTGACAATTGTGGTAAGGTCTCATCTTAATTATACTATTTTCAAAAAATATTGCTACATTGGCTGTTTTATAGGTGTTAGGTGTTGGGTGTTATACCAAAGGAGGAGAGTGTGGGAAGTGTGGGAAGTGTGGGAAGTACAGGACTCAAAAAATATAGAGTTGCAAATATTCTCTGACGACAAAGAATTAGCCCTGCCGCTGGATACCCGAAAGTTAACAAGCTATAGTAACCCCAAATAGGTTGTAAGATTTTATCCTAGGGGTTTACTATCCAAACCCAAGTGAAAAGGGGATTTGGATACCAAACCCCTACAGTTTTTTTTAACAAATTAGGGCTGGCCGAATAAAGCTATAAGTTATGATAGCTAAGGCTTGTAGAGCTTTTTATCTTCAATTTATCTCCTAGTTATGGGCTGCTTATTGGCCTCAAAATCCGAAAATTTGCTGGTGAAATTCCAGAAAATTTCTTCACATAAAATGGCCGAAAGCGTCGCCTGTTCAACCCATCTCCGCGTTTGGTGCGTCCCCGTCTCCCCGTGTCCTACCGCTACCAACCAATTTTTTTCAGCACACCCAAATTATTTAGGATTGCTACATCAGCTATTAGCTAAAATCGGGTGGGTTTCAATCCCCCATCATACCCCTTGAGAGCTGATGGCTGAGTGCTGAGTGCTGAGTGCTATTTCAATCAAAACAATAATGATTAGTGAAAATTAAAATCTGTCCACTGAGTTTTGAGATAGAGGTTCAGGAGCAAAGGCCAACCAAAGCGGAAACTGTAACATAGAAAGACTAACTTTATCTTCTGTATCATCAATCACAATCATTGGTAATTTTCCTTGCTTGATTAAACGATCAGCTTTTTGGGCCAATACTTCGGCATCTTCAAACAAAGCTACACCCCTATCTGCGCTAAAATCACGGCGGTCAATGCCAAGACAATCCTGCAAACCTCGTCGCCACTCTCCCAAACGTTCAGGAGAATTCGCCAGCACCAAAGTCCGAACCCGCGTACCGTACAAATCTCTAAGTACAGAAATAATCCCAGAAGCGACCAAAATATTTTGCAAGCGACTGCCCATATTACGAAGGGCACCACGGCCACCCTGGGTAAAAAACCAATTTGAAACTCGTTCTGCGTGAATAGGCTCAAATGTACGGCGTAGTTGCCAAGGTGGCCCATAATAATCGGGCATATTCCGGTATTGGTCAAGAATTCGGCGAATTTGTCTTGTCTGTTCCTCAAAACCTATTTCGGCAAATTGGGGATTGACAGAATCTGAAACAGAGGGAGCAGAATGTTCAACCACAGGTATTGGAGCTTCCTGTGTCGGTGGGACTAATTCTAACTGTTCGGCTGCTGTAGCTAAGTCCTGCAAACTACCCACCAAATAATCTTTAAAACCCTGAATTCTAATTGCCAAATCCTGAGAAGTTCCGGCAAAAGTTGTTCGCATTTCTTTCTGAATACGTTCTTTGCGACGCTGTAATTTTTCTACCTCTATTTGTAATCCTTGTCTGCGTTGTTCTAACTGACTCAAAGCTTCAGGTACTAAACGCCCCATAGCTTCTGTTTGCGCCATCATTTCTTGCTGTAATTTGGCTTTAGTTCCTTGTAGAGCAGCTATTTCTGCTTTCAAACTCTGTTTTTGGTCTTGGAGTTTGGTAACTTGGGTTGCTAGCTCTGTTTCAGTATTCTCAATTATTGGGCTTGTTGGTTGTGCCTCTGGAACTGGTGAAATTTCTGGCTCTTCTGTAAAATTGGCATACTCTTCAGTATTATCATCAGTATAATTATCTACTGGCTGACTTATACCATCATCAAATGACTGAGCTGCTTGGTCATCAGCAGCAGTGGGCTGAATATCAACTTCTTCATCTTGGTCCCAAGGAGAAGTTACAACTTCATTATCTTGGTCCCAAGGAGAGGGCACAACTTCATTTAAGTTATAGGAAGTAGCTGGAATTTCTGGGGATTTTTCTTTTTGTTGTTGTGGTTGAGTTTCGTCTGAGTGCATCATCAAATTATAGAAAATTCTGAGAACTTTAGGGTTATTGGAGTGTCAAATATCCACACTAATATATGATTTTCAGTAAGGCATTCACAGATTTAGAAATCATACAATCTAAATCAATTCAAGTTGTTAGTTAGAGAGAACTGTTAGACTTTAGGAAATCAACAAATTATAATATCATGCCTTAGTTGAATTAAAACTGTTTTTTGACGCTCGCTATCTAATAGCATTTTCAAAAAATCTTGTTACATTCCTTCGTTTCTAGGTGGTAGGTTTTAGGTGTTAGGAATTAAATAGAACAAGTGTAAATAGGGTTTACTGAATAAAGCTATAAGTTAGGATAGCTAAGGATTTTAGAGCTTTTTATCTTCAATTTATCTCCTATTTATTGGCTATTATTGGCCTCAAAATACTAAAATTTGCTACTGGAATTCCAGAAAATTTATTCACATAAAATGGCCGAAACCGTCGCCTGTTCCCCCCATCTCCACGTCTGGTGCGTCCCTGTATCCTGCCCCTACCAACCAATTTTTTCAGCAGACCCTAAATATTCCTATCCTTTGGTGTCAGGATTTTACTGTAACAACTCCCCGGAGTTTATCCTCGCGTAGGCGGGGGCGACGGCATGGCTTTATTGAATTTGGTATAAATTATCTAAATTAAGTTGCTTTAGAGAAATTTTTACCTAATAACTGAAGTGTGGATTTATAACTTAAATGTGTAATTTATTCTTGATTTTGTGAAATATGCTTTTCGAGGCAAGTCTTCAGCATTTCTGGGTCGAAAATAATTGGTAAAAGATGAATACTTTTAACTTCTCTAAAGTAAAACAAAATTGGCACAGGAGACCAGAATATTTCCCAGTTTAGCCAATCTTGATAGGGAAAATGTCGCAGTAATTTTTCCGAAAGGTATACTTCTAGAGCTGTATCAGTGAACTTTAAGCGAAGAGTAGTTGCTTGAAACAATAGAAATAGTCCTAAAACAGCGATCGCTAAACCAAGCCACTTTTGCCAAAAGGCCAAAGGCAATGCTGCAACGATTAAAACCAAAGGAATTTTATAACTAGGAGCAAGTTCTATAGTTTCTGAGGATTTAGAAGTAGATGTAGTAGTCATGGTTTTATATATATTTATTCAACAAATTATTCAAAAAATTCTTCAACAAAGACGATTCAGTATCTATTTTAAAGGCTAGAAATTGATTCCATCTTAAAATCCTTCCATCATAGCCCCACCAATACCCTGGAACATTGCCCAAGATAGAAAGAAATTGAAAACAAAGATAGATATTAAGGTTGTAACAACAGCTGTAGTGGTAGATTTGCCAACTCCTTTAGCTCCGCCAGTAGTAGTCAAACCCCAGCTTGTACCGATTACAGCAATTAAAGCACCAAATACCATTGATTTAGCCAGTCCACTACACAAATCCCAAATATCAAGCAATTCGTGAACAGAGTCTATAAACATACTCTGGGAAATATTATATAGATTCACTGCAATTAGCAAACCACCGAGTATCGCAGCGATTAAACATAATAATGTCAAGATTGGCATCATTACACCGCAAGCAATGACGCGAGGAATGACCAGATAATC
The DNA here is from genome assembly GCA_030064835.1 of Microcoleaceae cyanobacterium MO_207.B10. Taxonomy (GTDB): domain Bacteria; phylum Cyanobacteriota; class Cyanobacteriia; order Cyanobacteriales; family Microcoleaceae; genus JASJEE01. The sequence continues at coordinate 18,334 of JASJEE010000050.1, forward strand.
AACTGGGTCAGTTTTTAGCATATATAGAGCATCTATTTGCTCTGTGACTTTCATAGTGCCAATTTCTGCTGCAAATGCTGAACCAACTCGCCCTGCGACAACCACTGCTGTTAATACGGGGCCTAATTCTCTAGTTAAAGTTACGGCCAACAAACCCCCTACTACATTTGCTGCTCCAAAAGCGATAAACTCTCGTGCTACCTGAATAGTAAAAACCATTCCGACAAAAGTAGCTGTCAACAAGACAATTAGCAAAGATTGAGGGCCAACTATCATCATTTGATCAATAGTGTTACGGCGATTAATTTTACCCTGGAGCAAATGAAAAACTACTTGGCCTGCTAAATATATTGCAGCCAAGGCCCTTTTTCCCCATGAGCCTAAATTCAATCGAAAGGTAATTTTACTCAATTTTTACTCAACCAGCTCTAAAGTTACAATATACTCTCTTGTCAATCAATAGTAGACCACAGTAGGGACGTTCCATGGAATATCCCTACAGGGTTTTGTGGTGTTGTTCAATCAAGGTATGAAAATAAAAATTGAACAATCTCAACTATTTGTTATTCGGCGTTGCTGAATCAAGGTATGAAAATAAAAATTGAACAATCTCAACTATTTGTTATTCAATAGTTTAGCAATTACCAATAAACATAAATCATACTCAAAATCAGCAACACCTGTTATTCAATAGTTTAGCAATTACCAAAAAATACAAATCATACCCTAATTTACCAACGCCGGTTTTGTTTATGGCGATGTGGTTCATCAAGAGCGAAAACCGCTGTAATTTCCCACCCTTCCCACACCTCCCACCCTTCCCATCCTTCCCACCGTCTACTCACGTTTCCACTCAGCAATATTCCACGTTCTCAAATCCCAGGAAGTTAACTCAACACCAACAATACTATTACTAACTCCCACTACCTCAGCGCGAGCAACTACTGGGATAGCTATTACCTCCTCGACTAACATATCGTTCATCTGAATCAAAAGTTGTTGTCGCTTTTGGGGGTCTAACTCATTTGTAGACTGTTGCCAGAGCTGGTCATATTTAGGATTACAATAACGAGAAACATTATCCCCACTCCAGTTATTAGAGCGATCGGGAATAGTATCGCAAGTGTAATACTTCATATAAGCACCAGGGTCGGGGCTAGTATTGCCAGTGGTAAACATTTCCAAGTCAGCAGCAAAACGTCCGGTGGTGTCAGTATTTGCAGGGTCGCCACCAAAAAAGATGCTGGCATCAATACTTTTTAATTCCACTCCCACGCCAATAGACTCTAGCGCTTGTTTAACTATTTCCTGAGTTTTTTGGCGTAGGGGATTAACTGAAGTTTGAAATAATACGGTCATTTCTACTCCATTTTTATCCCGGATACCATTCCCGTTGCTATCTTCCCATCCTGCCTCATCTAATAATACTGCTGCTTTTTCTAGATTAAATTCATACTTCGTATTGGGAGAATTAAACTGTTGGGGTGCTACCAGAAGATTAGCAGTAGGTTTGCCAGTATCACCATAAAGGCGATCGCCAATGGTTTCCCTGTCAACTACTAAGTTAAATGCTTGACGCACCTGTGGGTTAGTAAAGAAAGGATGAGTAAATTCTACACTAGAACCTTGTTTGGGGTCAGAAAGATTAAGATGAATACGTTCAACTTGAGGACCAAAAATTCCTACTACTTGACCTTTACCTGTTGCTTCTAGTTGCTGCAATATTGGTGCTTCCACCTGGAGGTTATAAGCAAAGTCAGCATCTCCGGTTTGCAAAACTGCTCGCGCTGCTGAAGTCGCATCTCCCCCACCTTTTAATTCGATGCGTTGAAAGTGGGGTTGGTTTGACTGCCAATATTCAGGGTTAGGTTCATAGACTATTGTATCTCCTGGTTTAAATTCCACAACGCGATAAGCACCCGTACCCACTGGCATTAAATTCGCGGGTGCTTGTCTGGAGTTTGCACCGTTATATTCGCTGAATTTATGGCGCGGTAAAATCATTCCTTGTGTACCGATAAAAACTAGATTCCAGCCTGGAGTGACATCTTTGAAATTAACTTTTACCGTGTAGTCGTCAATAGCTTCGACACTAGAAATAATATTGTAAGTTGCTGTTGTATTAGCGCCAACGTTGGGGTTGGAGATAAATTGATATGTAAAGACAACATCGGCAGCGGTGAAGGGAGTGCCATCAGACCATTTGATGTTTTGTTTGAGTTTCCAGGTGACTGATTTTCCATCCTCTGCTATCCCACCGTTTTCTCTGGTGGGAATTTCTGCTGCTAGAAATGGGATGAGTTGACCGTTATTATCGTAACTGGCTAGGGGTTCTAGGGTGATGCGACTGGCTTCAGCATCTTTGTAACCGTTGGATAAATGGGGGTTGAGAATAGTGGGTGCTTGCCAGTAGAGGAGTTTGAGGGTGTCGGTTTGGTTGGTTGTTGGTGGGTTTGGTTGGGGGGAGCAGGCGACTATTGAGAGAATGGTTAGGAGAATATAGGGTAGGTTTTTGAGGGATTTTTTCATTGGGAAATATGTAATGAGAACGGCGTTTAATAATTAATAATACCAAATTCAATCAAGATTGTTACAGTAAAATCCGGACACCAAAGGACATGAATATTTACACTTGTGATTTTTCATCCCTACCACCTAACACCTAACACCTAACACCTAGAAACGAACCAATGTAGCAATATTTTTTGAAAATGGTATTGTATTATAATTACAGCGCTTTTCCTGCACGCTACCCTGTAGGGACATTGCATGCAACGTCCCTACAGGGTTGTGGTAATGACGATGTGGTTTATTGACCTAAAAACTGCTGTAATAATTAATTATTAATTATTACGTCTTCTTGAAATAGATAATATTGTAGTAGTGCGTTGCAACGCACCATTCATATTAGATGGTGCGTTACGACGGATTTTTAGATCGTTTTCGAGAGCTAATAAATTTTCTCTGTCTAACGCACCCTACTGGATTGACACATCTAAAATGGTGCGTGGCGACGGATAGCTAAATCCCTTTAATAGTTTAAATTTAAGCCGTCTAACGAACCCTACAATTTTGCACAAAATTAACTGTGTCGGTCTACTACAATAATGTGCTGTTTAATTGACAGATGAATACTTTGGCTCATCTTTACCGTCTTGCTTTCCGTTGGTAAAGTCAGAGAAATTTTGCACAGATAATGATCGCTGGGGAATACCAATACCTATTCCTTCGCGATCAAATGCTTCTTTGACTCGCAGACGAAACTCCCGCCCCACTGTCCACTGTTGCAATGGCGGTGTTTTGATCCACACCCGAATTAATATTCCACTGTGGAAAACTTCCTCAACTCCTAAAACTGCTGCCGGTTCGATAAAACTATCTTGCCATTCTACTTCATTCTGCATTGTTTCTGCTACTGACTGAATTACTTCCATAGCTTTTCTGATGTCAGCGTCGTAAGCTATTTGAATCGTAAAATTAACGCGAGACCAATTTTTGGTAAGATTTTTGATAGTAGTAATGGAACGATGGGGAATCACAATTAGTTCTCCATCCCCACTCCGCAATAAAGTCATATACAGGTTCATTTTCTCCACAAAACCAGCCTCACCAGCAATATCGACAACATCGCCCACAGTATAGTTATCGTTTAGAAAAATCAACGCTCCTGCAATGATGTCTGTAACTATATTTTGAGACAGATAACCAACAACCAGAGCAATAACCCCTGCACTCGCTAATACCTGAGTCGCGATCCCAAATTGTTCGGCGGTTAAGATAATAGCAAGTATCCAAAACATTATTGATGTCATACTTGTAAGTGCAGCAGAATAAGTAGATACTCGCGAAGAGTATCGTGCTGAGTTAGGATTTTCTAGTTGTGCATTTTTTGCCCACCTATGCAATAACAACTCAATTATATAATCAATAACTTTATCTGCCAAACTCACAAATACCCAGATTCCTAATATACTGATAGTATTTATAATCGCTACAACACCTATTGCACGAGTTTGGTAGTATATGACTAGAGTAAAACCTATTCCCCATCCCCAAATAAATACTTGCACCCATTGCAACAAGCGTCGGAAAAATATTACAATATTTAGTTGTTGTTTGAGAATATTCTGTTGTTTGAGGGATATTTTTGGTATGATTTGCCAAATTAACTTTTGCTGAATATTCAGTAATATTTGATTGGCTTTTGCTGAGTTGAGGACAATATTTGCATTTGTCTTTTCCGATATATTGGAGTTGGTAGCAGGGGCATTTTGTTGTTTATCTACCTCCAATTTTAACTGGGATGCTATCGCTTTTAAATCTTCTGCTTTAGAAAATTCTGGATCGATACTTACAGAGCTTTCTAATATTTTTAGTTGACGTTTTATAGCTAAATAATAATTTTCACAAAGTTTTTGCAACCAGAATACCCCTAAGCTGAGTAAGGTTGCCACTCCAATAAACATGATACTTCTTTTCAGGTTATTATATCTTTCCTCCCCACTAGCAGTACGTTCTTTTAATGCTTGAAGAATTGTATTTGTAATTATATTTTTCCATTCTTGAGCTAGCTGTTTTTGAGTTTTATTGTAATATAAAATATCTGCTTTGGTCACAGTTAAAATTGTGGTCTGTGGCGCACCAAACTGCTGTGGAAAAATGATGACTGTTTCACCATTAAGAACGGATACCTGAATTTCTGGACTATTAGGGTGAATATCTAGGTTATTCTCTTCAATAGCATAATTTTCTGCAACTGGAGTTTGATCATTGAGGATAGATTTATTTATTTCTTTAGTATTAGGCTGAATATTTTTATTATCCTCAATCTCAGGACTTTCTATAACTTTTGTTTGTAGATTTTTACTCCGAGTCAGGGCTAGTTCCAGAAATTTTTTAAGTTCATTTTGGATAAGTTTTGCCCTGCTATCTACTGGTAAAATATTATCTGGGTCTTGCAAGTCTATCGGATATGAAGCTACCTCAAATATAGGAACACCGTTGAACCAGACTCTACTACATTGAAAATTACCACAGTTATAAGGTCGATTAAAAAAATCTACAAGATTATTTGGACTGTTAGTTGACTCGGTATTGAGAAAAGGAATTTGTCCCGAAGCTATAGGAGTCCAACTTATTGTCAGAATAAATGATAAAAAAGTTAGGATAATAAACTTAATTAAACGATTGACTTTACCTAGAAACCAAGGGGTGACAAACCAGATACTCCGAGGCTTAAATATTTGTGGTTTACGGGTGGACATTTTATCCTATTCTGATAAATGTGAAAGTTTTTAAATTTAATCAGGAATAGGATAGCACAGTGGGGGGTTGTGAAACTTGTTATTGAAATACTAACTACTAAAAATCATACAATCATTCACCAATGCTGGGTTTTCAAGGTTGAGATTTTGCTTCTAAAATTTTAGGGGTTAATGGGTTGCGGTACATCCAGTAATTGAGGTAGGAAAAAATGACTAATACTATTAAACTGGAACAAAGAGCAATCGGTCTTAAAGGAATTAGGATTAAAGAGGTAATCACTTCTATAAAAATTAGAACTATCAATATATTGGCAATAGTTTCGCGAGGTAACAGATTACAAAACATTGCACCCACGGGAGCGCCGACGACAACTACCGGAATTGCTGCCAACCAATAACTGCGTACTGGGTCTGTAAAATCTTGGAAGACAAAGACTTGTAAACCAAATCCAACTACAGCGTTGATCGCCATTAAAATCACAGAAGTGGGGGTTGCTACTTTTTCACAAAAGCGAAACAGCAATACCATTACTGAAAATATACAAATATCAATGCCATTACCTGCTAGACCGCTCATTATTCCCCCTAAGAGTCCGGCAAGTAAGACAATGCTTTGTTCTCGAATTGTCCAAGTAGGTATGGTTAAATAAGGGTATCTGGCTTCTCGGTTCAATACCAATAAAGTAATGGCAAAGCTGGTAAGCATAACGGTAAAAGAGATTTTGATGATATCTGGGGGTAATATCGGTGCTAATAACCCATATCCGAGAAAGATGCCCAGAAAACCGCCTAAAGAACCCCAACGAATTACTTGCCATTCTACTTGAATTCCGGTGAAATAAATGGCGAGGGAGGCAGCACTCATGCCCACACTTTGAATGGCGAGGGAAAATATTTTGGCATCTTGGGGAGGAATATGCAAAATTTTGGTAAATATAGGAAAGGCAACGGCCCCTCCTCCGAGACTGGTTCCTCCTGCGATCGCTGACCCTAATACCATTGTCACGGCTATTTGCCAATACTCAGACATATAGGAAAATGCGTCTTTGCCACCAAGTAGGGTGAACCATGCAGTCCAGACTATGATTGCAATCAATATCAGAATCGTGCGTTTTGAACTAGAAAGTTGTGCTAAATAACTTAACAGATGATCTTTCATTTTTTAAATAATACCTTTGACAGGTATTGAATGCTAATTGTTATCAAAAAAATCAACATAAGCGTGGAAAATAAACATTCTTTTTCACGCCTATGTCTAATTTTAAGAAAAGAAAAAAAAGTATCTTTACGGGGATTTTTTTAAGTTATCATCATCGTTATATCTAACTAGAGAGGTTCGGAAAAACCAAAACCTTTCTAGATTTTATTTGATGATTGAGTTAGTTTTCATTAGGAAATGAGCTTAATGGTTTTTCTCCCGGATCATCAATATTACCGTTACCATTGGTAGGATAATTTTGGAAAGCCAGAGATTGTTGCGGCATTCCGATCGCAATGTCTTCTTGCTCGAAAGCTTGTTTAATTCGCAAACGGAATTCCCGCCCTACTGCAAACTGTTGTATCGGTCCAGTTTTAATCCAAACCTGAATTAATAGTCCTCTATGGGAAATATTATCTACTCCTAATATAGACGCAGGTTCTAATATTTTATCCTGCCATTCAGGTTCGCTGCGCATTTGTTCTGATACTTCTCGGATTACTTCTAGCGCTCTTCTCGCATCTGCACTGTAGGCAATTTCCACTAAGAAATCTACACGAGACCATTCTTTTGTCAAGTTTTGCACTACCTCAAAACTACCATTGGGAACTGTAATTAACCGCCCTTCTGCACCTCGCAGTTGGGTTAAATACAGATTCATGTGTTCGACAAAACCTGCTACATCTCCAATTTGAATGATATCTCCCACTGCATATTGATCCGTCCACAAAATCAAACAACCATTGATCACATGATCAACTTTGGGTTTGAAAACGTAGGTTGCTACCACACCAATAATTCCGGCTCCTGCTAAGGAAAAACCTAATGCTTGTACCGTCAAGAAAATAGCAATGATATAAATTAGAAAACTAGTTGCCTGGATGATAGCATTGGAGTAGGTATTGACTCTTTTGGTATATCTTTCTGGCATGGTGGAGCTAAGTTGTGCTTCTGTTGCCCACTTGTTTAAGGAAAAGTCAATCATGAAGTGACTGGCTTTGTCTATTACACTTGCAACCACCCAAATTAATAGAATTTGCACATATTGTGAGAGGATAAACCAGAATAAAGCGCGAGTCTCCGGGAATATCGCTAAAATTAAACTAATTCCTCCTACCCAGATAAATACCTGTACCCACAGCAGCAGTTGCCATACTAAAACAGCTATATTTTTTTGTTGTTTTAAAATGAATTGTTCCTTCAAGAAAACTTTTGGCAAGGTTTGCCATATGTTTTCCAATTGAGTGGCAAAGGCTAGGGGCGCGTTTTCTACCATTGCCATAAACATAGTAGGAGAAACAGTTTTTAGTTGATTATTTATAACTGCTCTTTTATTGGTTTTGACTGATGTTTGGGGTTGATTAGCTTGGTTTGATTCTGAAGTCGATTTCAGATTTTCCCCTGATATTTCTTCGGGGTTAATTTTTAATGCTTCATCTAATTCTTTGAGTTGTTTCCTCAAGTTTTGAATTTTGGTTTTCAAGCGTTTGTGTATCCATTGTAAGCCCCAAGAAAATAAGATTGCTGCTAAAATAATTAGGGAAATTTGTAGAGGAATTACCCAAGGCTTTTGAGTATAATATTCTTGTTGTTTTAAGAATTGACTAAATTGTTTTTGGATTCGTGTTTGCCAAATTTTTGCCAACTCTCTTTCATCATTAGCGAAGTTAGCAATCACATCATATTTTGTGACTGTGAGCAGAGTTTGTTGTCTGATTCCTGGCTGTTGGGGAACAAATAAAACTGTTAGATTGTTGAGAGTTCCTATTTCAATTTTTGGTGTTTTAGGATGAAAATTGAGATTTTGAGCGTTTACTTGAGAATTAACATTATTCAGATCTTCAGGAGTAAGTTTTTTAGTGATTGTTTTTAGTTGATTAAGATTAGGTCGTAATGTTGATATATTTTGTGACTGAGATTGTCCAGTTTCTATAGTTTCTCGCTGTTGATTTTCCGGTTTAAATTCTTGATTTACGTTAGTTTTAACTTGAGTTATTGGTTTTAAAACTTGTTGGAGATTGATTTCTACAGTTTTAGCTCGCTGTTCAACTGTTTTGATAGTAGAATCTTGATTTTCTGCTTCTCTTGGTGGGGTAGCTAGAGTTAATATATGTTGCCCATTGAACCACACTTTACTACACATTAAGTTGCCACATTTGTATGGTCTATTAAACCATTCAAATACCAGTTGATTATTCTCTGGTGTTTCTATTGTAGGAAAAAATGGTATTTGACTAAGGGCAGCAGGAACCCAGGTAATTGTAATGGCAAAAGTTAATAATGTAGTCAGAATAAATCTGCTAGTTGAACGAAATTTTCTACCACTTTTAGCCTGTTTTTTTCTAGTGTTACCGTTGATATTTTTGAACAGATTTTGGAAGAATTTAGTTTTTATTATATTTATCATAAGTTGATTATACCTTTGACAAAATTAGTCGCTTTAAAGCCATTATTTGAGTTAATTACTAATAACAATGACTAAGATAAATTTACCCTAGCATATTACTAATGATTACCGTTAGATAGCTTATAGCAGTTTTTACCCTAGTGAGGTACATCAATGATCCCCCGCGCATCCCCCTTAAAAAGGGGGACTTCCAGTTCCCCCCTTGATCCCCCTCCCGTCCCCCTTGGGAAGGGGGAAGCCAAATGTTGCTGCGCTTTTGGTTGAACGGGGGTTAGGGGGGATCTACAGCAGCGTACCTCACTAGCTTGGGAAATGCTATATCATAACTTGATGTTTTTGACAAAAAATAATTGGTAATAATATATATGGCTATATAATCTAAGTTATGGTGTTACTATGGTAATTATTCAGGCTTATTGCCACATTTTTATAAGTTATTCTAAATTTATTGTGGGAAAATATTAGTTACTTAGATAAGGTTTAAAGCAAGAGAAGTATTTAAAGTACCAGTAAAAAAATCTATCTTGAGATATAGCTAAACTAACCCGAAAATCTTGACGATTTAGTATTAAATAAAAATTGGGTAAATTTATTGTAGATGGCGTTTAAAAAAAAGCATTACTGAGGTTTTTATCTCAAATACGGTAGCATTGGTCTAATTAGATAGTTATAGATGTATAGATATATAGATATAGGTGGGAGCCATTTTTATGGTAAATATGATGATGCAACAACAGCTCAGGGTATAGCAAAAATGATTGAGTATTGCTTAAATGAAGGGCAAAAGGTAAGTGCTGATTTAGGTTATATTCCACTACCTGATAATATTCGTCAAAAAGTTGCAGAAATGGCAGATAAAATTAGTCCTAACTACAACATCAAGCTTCAATATGTGTAAAACTCAAAAAGTGTAAAGTTAGTTTGAGATGTGAAAGTTTTGATGAGATGGGTAGAGAGTCGGAACTTATTTTGGATAAAGTTTCTCTGGTCATCAGATCAGGATTTGCAATTTTGCATTTGTTCTCCGTGATACCTAACACCTCGAAATAAACTACTGTAGGAATATTTTATAGAAATTGTGTAGGTAGGTTTCAACAATTGATAATTGATAATGGATAATTGATAATTACCTCTCCTTGAAAGGAAGAGGATTCAATCAAAGGAAAATTTTTTCTTGTTTCTCCTTTAAAGGAGAGGCTTTAGACCAAATTTTTCGGTAAAAAATATAAAACCAAGAGACAAGTATGGGATGAGGTGAGAGAAATTGGCAGGGCTATTTCATTCTCAACTGTGCCATTTTGTGTATTTACGAAAATACCTTATTTTGAGCTTTATAAAATTTATCTTTTCCTACCTGAAAGTAAGTAAATTCATGCTCAAAATCTAGAATGAAATGACCCTGTAAATTGGTGAGAGAAATTATTTAATTTTGATTCTCTGTTATCTCTCACATCATTTTATCTAGAGTTTTACTGATTTATTTGTATTCAATTATTCTACTCGCTGCCAATTTTTTATATCCCAAGTATTAGCATCCCAAGGTGAACCCTCAACTCCGACTAAACTATTACTAATACCTTGAGCATTAGCACGATGAACTATTGGCATAACTGCAATATCTTCATACAATAATTCATCCATTTGTTTAATTAACTCGGCGCGTTTTTCTGGGTTAAGTTCGGTAGTTGCTTGTTGCCAGAGTTTATCGTATTCAGGATTACAATAACGGGCATAATTTGGAGACTGCCAATTATTCTTTTTCTGAGCAATTTCTGCACAAGTCCACCATTTTAAATGTGGTTCTGGGTCGGGGCTGTCATTACCTGTAAAAAATTCCTGTAAGTCAGCATAAAAGTGATTTAATGTATCTGTATTAGCGGGGTCGCCAGAAAAGAAAATACTAGGGTCAATACTTTTAAGTTCTACTTCTATACCTAAAGATTGTAATGCTTGTTTGACAATTTCTTGAGTTTTTTGGCGCACCGGGTTAACTGATGTTTGAAACAATACTTTCATCTCGACTCCATCTTTATCCCGAATGCCGTTATTATTAGTATCTAGCCAACCAACTTCATCTAATAATTTTGCTGCTTTTTCTAGGTTAAATTCATAGGTAATTTTTTCAGATTTATAAATTTGAGGAGAGACAATTAATTGAGCCGTAGGACGACCTGTGGAGCCATATAATTGTTTACTAATATTCTCCCGGTCAATAGCTAAATTAAAAGCTTCACGAACCCGGCGATCGCTAAAGAAAGGATGAGGAAATTCTACACTTGCTTTCTCACCATTTGCTGCTGCTTTATTAGGGTCAGAAAAGTTAAACATAATCCGCTCAACATAAGGACCAAAATTAGTAACTACTTTTCCTTTTCCTGCTGCTTCTAATTGCTTCAAAATATTAGCTTCAACCTGCAAATTATAAGCATAATCAGCATCTCCTGTTTGTAAAACTGCCCGCGCTGCAGAAGTAGCATCTCCTCCACCTTTTAGTTCTACTCTTTGGAAAAAAGGTTTGCCAACTTCCCAATAATTCGGATTAGGTTCATAAATAATAATATCTCCCGGTTTAAACTCTATAACTTGATAAGCACCTGCACCAATAGGTTGTTGATTCGCGGGTGCTTCTCTCACATTTTTACCATTATATTTCTCAAAAATATGTTTAGGTAAAACCATCCCATTTTGACCTGTAAATGGCACCGACCAACCGGGAGTAATATCTTTAAAAGTAACTTTAACTGTATAGTCATCCAAAGCTTCTACTTTTTCAATTCCAGAATAATATTCAGCACTAGCAGCAGCCACATCTGGATTAGTAATAAACTGATAAGTAAAAACTACATCTTCTGCTGTAAATTTTTCCCCATCCGACCATTTCACATTATCTTTTAACTTCCAAATAACAGACTTACCATCCTTGGCAACACCGCCATTTTCTACAGTGGGAATTTCGGCAGCCAAAAAAGGAATTAATTTGTCATTTTTATCGTAACTTGCTAAAGGTTCATAAACTATTCGTGCTGCGTCAAAATCTTTAAAACCTGTAGCTAAATGAGGATTAAGAATTGTTGGTGCTTGCCAATAAAGCAATTTTAAGACATTACTATTTCCTGTTGAGGTAGAAGTTTGATTTTCAACATTTGTGCAAGATGCAAATAATAATGTACATAAAAGTGAGACAAATACTAAAGGTAAAAATAGACGGTAAATTTTGACTCGTTGCCCGATAAAATTTAGTTGCATTGACAGATTTTATTGATTGTAATTTGTTCATGTTGTCCTATTATACCGTCTTGAAGCTATTTGACTAATTTTTCTAACTAGCTTAAATAAAAAGTAGGGCGTGTAAACACCCTACTTTCACTTAATTAACTAGATTTAATTTTTGGCTTTGTTGCTAAAATTAGCCGATATTTACTTTGACAACTTTATTCTTTTCCGATTCAGCTTTGGGTAAATATAGATTCAAAATGCCATCTTTATATTCGGCTTTTACCTGGTCATTTTGAATTCTGGTGGGTAAGGGAATTACTCTTTGAAATGCACCGTAACGAAATTCGGAACGAGTCATCCCATGATTTTCTGTTTGATTTTGTTGGCGACGTTCTCCTTTAATTACTACAGCTTCTGCTGTTACTTGTACGTCTAAATCTTCTGCTGATAAACCCGGTACTTCTAATTTGAAATTAATCGCTGCTTCGGTTTCGTTAATTTCGGCTGCTGGTGTGAATTTTAGGGGTTTTTCTTGAGCGTTGAAGTCTGAGTAAAAGCCATCAAATAAATGATTCATTTCTTTTTGTAAAGAGTCGATTTCGCGCCATGGTGAAAACCGTACAATAGCCATAGTTGTTACCTCCTAAATTCTGGTTTTATAGATATTTAATTTGTTTGTTGTTTTTAATATAGCTGAGGTTTAGTTGTTGTTAAGTTCGGTGGTTTGGAGAGATGGAGGTGAATTTTCCGTACTTCTGTCTAACTATCAAAAAATTCACCTCTAATTTCTCGGTTTTAGAAGATTGTTATTTAATTCTTTTCTTAATTTATAGTAAACTCCCAAATCTCATATTAGCTGTCAGCTCTCAGCAATAAGACCAGACGCTTAGAGGTTGTTTGATAAGTCACTGCTCCCCCTAAATCCCCCTTAATAAGCGGGACTTTCCCTTGTATCCCCCCCTTTTCAAAGGGGGCTAGGGGGATCTAAATCAAAATTCATACTTTTAAAACATCCTCTTAAGAATTTAAGAATGGGGTTTCAATGAATATAAACTTTAAGGTAAAATGAACCAGCTTTTGTCGTAAATTTTAATTATGGCTCAATGAATAAAGCTTTTATATAAAACCAAAAGCAATAGCGAATAGCTTTAGGTGACCGCTGTTTCGCAGCATTCTGGAGGAAATGCTTACCCCTGATTTAATCAAATACTTAGAACTTGCAAAACTATTTTGTCAACTGCTATTACTTTAGTTGATTAACCTGGAATACTATGTAACATTTTTTCTACCTTCCAGCCGCGCCTAGCAAATACTCTCCCATAAATCTGTTTATTTTGATTACTTTATCTAATATCTATAGATATATCATAAAAATGTTATTGCAGTCCTTTGAATTTTCAAGTTCTTAGGATCGCACCCTTCTTATGCTAGAAATTGCAAGAAAATGAAATATAATGTATTAACGAAACAAGCCTGGTTTTCCAACATTCAAAAAGATTTATTAGCAGGCGCTGTCGTGGCTTTAGCCTTAATCCCTGAAGCCATTGGTTTTTCTATTATAGCTGGTGTAGATCCGAAAGTAGGGCTGTATGCTTCATTTTGCATTGCCATTGTGACAGCATTTTTAGGTGGGCGACCTGGAATGATTTCCGCAGCAACTGGTGCTATGGCTTTGCTAATGACAACTTTGGTGAGAGACTATGGTTTAAATTATTTGTTAGCAACGACTATTCTTACAGGTATCTTGCAGATTTTCTTGGGATGGATTAAGCTGGGAAATCAAATGCGATTTGTACCCAGGGCGGTAATGCTTGGATTTGTCAATGCTCTGGCAATATTAATTTTTAATGCTCAACTGACTCAGTTTAAGGATGCTTCTATTTGGGTATACGCAATGGTAGCAGTGGGATTAGGCATTATTTACGGTTTGCCCCGGATCACTAGACTCATACCTTCTCCTTTAGTTGCTATTGTTGTACTGACGGTATTTGCGATCGCCACTGGCTTAGATGTTCCCACTGTCGGAGATATGGGAACATTACCTAACACCTTGCCTAGTTTTGTTTTGCCAATTGTACCACTAAACTTTGAAACCCTTAATATAATTCTGCCTTATGCTTTAGCATTGTCTCTAGTGGGGTTACTAGAATCATTTTTAACAGCTAATGTCATCGATGACCTCACCGATACCTCAAGTGATAAAAACCAAGAAGCAGTAGGTCAAGGAGTTGCCAATATTGTCGCTGGATGTTTTGGTGGAATGGCTGGATGTGCGATGATTGGTCAGTCTATGATTAATATTGGCTCCGGTGGGCGGACACGACTATCCTCTCTGAGTGCAGGTATTTTTCTGTTTGTTTGTATTATTCTGCTGAATGACTGGGTGGCGCGTATCCCGATGGCAGCATTGGTAGCAGTAATGATTATGGTATCTATTAGTACGTTTCACTGGAGTTCTATTACCAATATTCGTCGAGTCCCCAAGAATGAAACTGCGGTGATGATTACAACTGTACTAATTACAGTCTTAACTCATAATTTAGCAATAGGAGTAATTGTCGGGGTGGCGCTGAGTGCAATTTTCTTCAGTCGTAAAATTGCTGCACTGATTTTTGTTGACTCCCACTTACAGGATAATAGTCTCAATCGTATTTACAGTGTTAATGGTCAAATTTTCTTTGTTTCTGTTGAGAACTTTCTGAACGCATTTGATTTCCGGGAACATTTAGATTCTGTTACTATTGATTTAACTCATGCTCATCTATGGGATCAGTCGGCTGTAGATGCAGTGGATAAAGTTGTACTGCGTTTTCGGAGACGGGGTATTAAGGTGAATTTGATTGGGTTAAATGAAGCGAGCGCTACTTTATTAGAGCGTTTGATGACACACTCTAGTAAACAAACCATTTTTAAAGAGGGGCGAGTCATTCATTAGAGAAGCAAAAATCCTACACTTAATCTAGAGATTAAGGTGTAGGTTTCTTGATATTAGTTTTGCGATTTCCTGGTTCAAATCAATATCTTTAGCATCATCTTTGAGCTAAATTTTTTCTCAAGTTCTCCCGAAATATAATAAAGATTTAGCATCATTTATCCAATAGTTTTGGGAGAGCTTTTTTTCTTCAATAGAAAACCTAATCCTAACACAGATAAACCCAATAATATATTTGGTTCAGGAACCTGTTCTGGTTCTACTGGAGGATTAGGATTTTCTAGAGGAACAATAGTTGAAAAGTTTTGTTGCAAGTTAAAAACACTGACTTCTATTTCTGGTTCTACTGGAGGATTAGGATTTTCTAGAGGAACAATAGTTGAAAAGTTTTGTTGCAAGTTAGAAACATTGAATTGTATAGTTTCTTCAAGCATATTTCCACGGAATGAGCGATTAAAGTAGTCAATTTCTCCAGAATTTTGATCTAATGTAAATACTGTTTCGGACCTGATATATCCACCAATTTCTAGAGATAGATTATAATTATCAATTCCGACCAATTCCCCATTTTCAAAAATCAATGATGCTTCTTGAAATGCTTGTTCGGATGCTTCTTGAAATGGTTCCTCATAGATATTTGTAAAATCCCCTGCACTATCTAATTCTACGTTAACTTTAGTTATCTCAGACTTATCTTGAATTGGATCGTAGACAGTTTTTTGAACTTCATTTTTGATAAAATTCCATTCAAAATAGCCATCGATCAGATCAGACACTTTAACATTTTCTTGGTCATACCCTGTTATGCTGTTATCGTGAAAACCAATTGTTCCACTACCTTCTAATCCGTCTAATGTCAGTTTAAAAACGGCAGCTTCTGCCGATGTGCTGGGAATTGATAGTATTCCTGAAACTATCGCAATATTAGATAATAGAAACCTAGCAATATTTGTCCGTAATAAATTTAACATTCTTTCTCAAATCGATCAAAGTAATATTACTAGCTATCTTACAAACTCAAAACTTGATTGTCAATGATTTTTTTTAAAGATCAGTTAAAAGTATGAAATCTAAATATCTTATTGAGTATATCTTGTTAAGGTTTTAGATACTGTTTGTAAAAGGAATATTAAATCCAGGCGTAGGGTGGGGAGGGTGAGGCGACAATAACTATGAATCTTTTCCAAAGTCGTTGCGGGCATTCCGGCCCGCACTACGCCGTAACCCACGGAACATCAAGCCCTCTTGCCGTCTTAATCTTTAGTTTACAAACACTCTCTTAAGGTTTTATAGATCAAACTAATTTATCCACTAGGCTACAATATTATATCGGGTTGAATAGTTACACTTGTCTAGAGGAAAGTTATAAGGCGGAGGCCAGAAGGAAAAGATAAATTTTTTTAGACACAGGTTTTTTGATAGTTAATTATCCGGATGTAATATAACCTTTTGTCTAATATCCATGTAAAAACAGTAGTTTTGGCCAATGTGTTGGGGATTAATAGTATTGCCGAAACTATGGCTAGAATATATATATAATACAAATCTATGAATATCTATTCGGCATAAATGTCAGATTTTTTTCCAATCAAGTCAGACTGTGAGTTATCAGATAAAATAAAACTTTTATTGTCAATCAATTTGATTAAATATCAATCAGCTAAAAGTATGAAATATATGGCAAAATTCATACTTCATATATAGCAGTCCCTATGCTTGTGAGGTACAAAATTTTCGGTTTGAGGCAACAGGAAATAGGAACTAAATAAAAAGACAAAAGATAAATGTACCTCAAGACTGTGAGAAACTCTATCAAGTGTTTTCTTAATCTATTTTTAAATCAAAAAAATGATTATTTAGCTATAAAAATTACCATAAATTATTGCTGATTCTGCTATTATATATTAGGCGTTGTATATGTTTTTATTTATTGATATTAAAGCTCAAACTTAGATTAAAAATAGCCACAATTAAAAAATCAAAAAGCTTGGCCAGTAGTATTGGATGATACCTTGGAGTATAAAACTATGTAGACTCATATTGATTTTAGTAAAGAAATATAAAGTTATCTTGCTAAAACTTTCATTAATTGTCGTCGGCATTTATCAATTTAATACTGTGGGTTAAGATGGAGCTAAGGATTTGGAAACAGAAAATGAGCGAAAAAGACAAAAACCCCCGATTAAATACCACACAAAATCCAACGCCAAAACAACAACTTAACTATCACTTAAAATCTGCCAAAACTTGGTCTAATAATGAAGAATTAAAAAGGAATGAATATTTTGCAGATACTCAAGGATGGAATTATGGAATTCCTGGTTGGTATATAGAACGATATTAAATGAAAACTAATATTAACATAAACAATCAAAACCCAGAAAAACAACCCCAGTCATTCTCAAAAATACTCAACCCCAAGGGAGCAGAAATCATCCTGGGCGCACCTGACTCTGATTCTTTAGTCATACCACTTACTCCCAGTGCAAATACAATGTTTGGACCCCGCGGAGCTTGCCTCATCTCCGAAACAGGCCCCCTCTGGATAGCTGATACCGGACATCATCGATTATTGGGATGGCGACAACGGCCAGAAACTGAGGCGCAACCGGCAGATTGGGTTATCGGGCAACCAGACCTTTCTCAAGAGGGGCAAAACGCAAACGGTACTCCTAATGCTGCAAGCGTTAGCGTTCCTACGGGTATTTGTGCTTGTGGGGAAGGGTTAGCAGTGGCGGATGCTTGGAATCATCGGGTGTTGATTTGGAAACATTTGCCGGAAGATAATAACGTTCCTGCTGATATCGTTTTGGGACAGGCAGATTTTGATCAAAATCAACCTAACCGAGGTAACGTCGAAACTGCTGCCAATCAAATGCACTGGCCCTATGGGGTTCTCTATCATCAAGGAAAACTCTGGGTAGCGGATACTGGCAACCGTCGGGTATTAATGTGGAACCAGTTGCCAGAAGTCAACGGGCAACCCGCCGATCTGGTGTTAGGACAAGCGGATATGAATTTTCGCGATGAAAATGGTGGGGGTGAACCTACAGCGGCGAGTATGCGTTGGCCTCACGCGATTACTTTTTGGGGCGAACGCTTGGTGGTGACGGATGCTGGTAATAACCGGGTGATGATTTGGGATGGCATTCCCACTGAGAATAATCAGCCTTGTGCTGTGGTTCTTGGTCAATCTCAATTTGATGCGGTACAGTTAAATCAGGGGGTTTATTTTCCTTCTGCTGTGAGTTTGAGTATGCCTTATGGTGTAGCTGCGGTTGGGGAATGGTTAATTGTTGCTGATACTGCTAATTCTCGGTTGTTAGGTTGGCAGGATGTTGTGCGGATGGGAACTCCTGCGATAGGATTAACTGGTCAGTCTGATTTTCAGAGTAAGGCGGAAAATGCTTTGAGTTTGCATCCGACTCGGCAAAGTTTATGTTGGCCTTATGGGATTTCTGTTTGTGGCAATACTGTTGTGATTGCTGATTCTGGTAATAATCGAGTCTTGTTGTGGTCTATCAATTTTTAACAAGCTATCAGCTATTAGCTAAAATCGGGTGGTTTAATTCCATATAATTCTACAATTATACTTAACTATTACTATCAAGGATTACCTGAATATGTTGCCAAAACCAACTGGAATCACAAATGAACTTGCTAAAGAACGGAATCGTGCTGCTGCTGAACGAACACTCACCTCTTGGATTCAAAACAGTATTGCCCTGATTGGTTTTGGCATTGCATTCGATGAGATTTTTGCTGCCTTACGGAAAAGCTTTTCCCAAGATAATTGGACTTTGATAATGAAGTTTGCTCATATTCTCGGACTCAGTTTAATTGGATTAGGAATTGGTTTACTGGTATTAGCAATGATTCAATATCATATTGAAGTTAAATCAATAGAAGTAGAAGACTACATTACTAAGCCAACTGGTTCATTAAATCTAACAGTTAGTATTGCTATTGTATTATTTGGTTTAGGTGCATCTATTGCTATTTTGCTTTAATTAATTACCTTTAGTCAAAAACTTCTGACAATAATTGACACAAATGCAACAACCCCAATCACTACTAAACCTGTTCCAACTGTTAATCCAAGTGAACGACGAGGTTTGTAAATGTAATCCCCATGACTTTGAATATGTTGTAACTCTTGCTTGTGTTCGATCAGTGCAGTAATCATTGCATAGGTTCCTAATGCAATAAAAGCTAGACCCAAAGTACGGGAAAAACGAACGGGATTAACCCGTTGCGCGACATCTTGAAAGCTTAAAATTGCACTGACAATAGAATCAATCCCGAAGCCAAAACTAATCAGTGATAAACAAGTCCGAATCCAAGCCATTAATGTTCGTTCAGCAGCGGCGCGGTTGCGTTCTTTGGCGAGTTCAGCTTGGGGATTAATTTTGGGAGTTGGATTTTCTTGCATGGTTGTGGAATCTCCTATGATGAATTATGAAATTTGGATAACTAGAAAGAAAAACGAATATTTTTGTACTCACCTCAATAAACCTTTTATATCATGTCCGGTTGAATAGTTATAAATAAGAAGGGAGGAGTCAGGACTCAGGAGTCAGGAGCAAAGAGGGGAGAAAGAAAGTATAAAAAGGAGAATATTGTTTTATCACTAATTATTCGGACATGATATCATTCATTATTCTAGATTCATAATTGATTTGCATTTTCTCGTTCCGCTTCTTTTTTCATTTCTGCTTCCTTTTCTAATTCTTGATTGAGGAAATAGTTTAAAAAAGTTCGGATTAAAGCGATCGCAGCTAGTCGAATAATTGCATTTGTAGTTGGTGTAATTGTTGTGGCTAAAATATCAGCTCCCAGTTGAAATTCTAGTGCCAAACCTAACCATGTACCAAAGCGAATCCGAACCAGAATAAATCGAAATTCATCAGCATAGATACGATTGAGTTTAAGAGCAAGTTGTATAGTCTTGAACAGTCCGATAAAGACACAAAAAACTGAGATTGCCTCTAAACAGAATTTCCCGAAAGAGACTACCTCGGCTAAACCATTTTCAAGATAATGTAACCATTCCATAACTGAACACTCCTCTAAAATAATTGAAATTAATCTTTTTTGGTTTTTGTATAACAATAGTTTGACTAGGGAACAGAGAACAGGGAACAGGGAATAGGAAGAAAGAATAGATAATTTCGCATGGGAGAATTGATTTTATTTTCAATTTTCACCAGATGTCTATTTGAGACAATAGGTTCAACAGTTTTTTTACGTTTAAAGTGCTGATTTAAGTGCAGTAGTAGACCGAAACGCCTAAAAATGTAGGTTGGGTTGTAGCTTGCTTCTGCGTAGCAGTACGACAGTGAAACCCAACATGAGCAAGCTTTTGTTGGGTTTCGTTCCTCAACCCAACCTACGCCTAATGCACTATTTTAGCTGTGTCAGTCCAGTAGGGTGTGTTAGGCGCTAGCCGTAACGCACCACTATATAATTCAAAAATTATCTATAGACCAAGTAATCGTGGGATGAGTTATGCCTCGAAAACAATGGGTTAAGCTTTGCTAACGTACTGGATTGATACATCTAAAATGGTGCGTTACGACCGATTGCTAAATCCCTTTCATAATCTGAATTTAAAGCCGTCTAACGCACCCTACTGGACCTCAAACTATGCTATCAATTCAAACTCTCCAGGTTTCCAGGTTTTATCAAACCAAGGTTCTAATGGTCCGTACAAACGCAGAATAACGAACCAGCCTTTACCGGGAACTGTCTCAATCCAATTTTGTTCTTTGCCTGCTGGTGCTTGAGGTCCGAAGTACAGATCAACTGAGCCGTCATCATTCGTCAGCAATTCAGTTTTCTTATTATTCTTACTGGGGAATTCCTGACTCGTTTGTAGCTGCGAACGGGTTTGTGGATCATAAACAACTACTGACCAGAAATCCTGGGCTGGAACATCTTGAGGAATATTCAGTTTATAACTCTTGCTGCCATCAAGATAGTTGCCATTTTTGTCCGTGGTGTTGAAGGCATATTGCGATCCCTTACCAACCATCTTTACTGCCATTGCGGGAGTATTAACCGTTGCTACATAGAAGAAGAGTGTTCTTGCATCCAGGAAGCGACCTCCGTCACCTTCATCCTTCAAGAACTGATAGTCCCCACCGACAAAAGCTGCAAGCCAACCGCTATTTTCGTACAAGTAGCTGCCTTCCAAACGAGATTGGAAAACCAAGGATCGGGCTGTAGCATTACCGACTGCAACAGCTTCTATGAGTATGGCTTTTAGGCGTTCATCCGGTGCAAAAGGTTTTCCTTTCTGAATACCAATAGAGGCAAACAAACCCCGCAGTTCAGGGTCGAGCATGGAAATAGGCTCACGGTTAATCACTGTATGCAGTTCCTCATAGAAATCATACTGATTCGCATGAATAGTGTTGAAGAAAGTATTTGATCCACTGATGAACTCCATTGCCGGGGGATTATTGGCTTGGGATAGTGAATAGACCTTTAGACCTCCCTTAAACATGGCAGTGGAGGCGTCGGGTTTTCCATCCACCAAAAAACCTCGAAGAATTAACCAATTGACATAGCTGGTGGACTGGGAAACAAAGAAAGTTTCACCATTAACTTGAGCTTCCATACCACCTTCTGGTAGATTTAGGTCGCCCTCATAATCTGGAGGTAAAATCAGATATTTACCACCTTGACCTTGATCTGGGCCAGGAATACCCATATCTGTTACAAACCTGAAGAAGGCATCATTCACAGTGCCAGGACCACATCCAACCGGAATCTCAACAACAGTTGGGCCATCTTCAAGAAGATTCAATATTACTGAAGTGTAGACCGTATCAGTATTACCTGTAAGGAATAGGGGATCGGAATCCATCAGGTGGTCAAAAATCAGACACTGATTTGACTTCGTTGCACCCATCCCAACCATACCGCGTCGCATTCCTTCAAGGGATGTGGCAGGAATTCCGTTGAGAAAGGTTTCAACTCCCCGCAGAAAATCCAGGTTGTCGTAGCAGGCTTGAACTGTTTCAGCATCGGGTCTTCCATCAAAGAACCTGAGAGTACCGATTCGGGTTTGCACCTCGTCGGGGGTCATAATTTTTTCTGGAATAGGATGATTGTACCCAGGTGTTGGGCTAGTCATTAGTTATCCTCCATTAATGATTTCTGAATTACTTTACTGCTGATTTTATGGTGCTAAAGCACAACTACAATCAAAATTTTTTGTTTGCTTATTGGTGACTGTATTTCGGTTGTTGTTCTAGCATTTTCAGCTCTCCTGTACTTCTTGTCGCGCTAACTTTATATTTAGGTTGTTGTTCTACCATTTTTAGTTCTCTTGTACTTCTTGTCGCGCTAACTTTTTCTGATAAAGATTGGAGTAAATACTGCCAGAGACAAATGATAATAAGGCGTAGGTGACAATAGCCCCTAAAATTCCTGAATCTTGAAAATTTTCATTGGCAATGGCTAGGGCTAAACCTGCATTCCGGGTGCTATTAGCGACTGCAATAGTTAGTCGGCTTTCTGGAGCTGGCCCTCCTAAGAAATGACCAATTAATAGACAGGCAGTTGCAAATAAAACAGCTCCAATAACAGGCACAACCCCTGCAGTTAATACCTTGGGAAGTGCTACAATTAAAATTACAAATACAAGACCCAGTAACAAGAAACTTCCTAGCTTAAATACAGGCTGATCCCAATCATCTGCTAGTTCGGGTAACATTTCTCTAATTCCTAATCCTATAGCAATGGGAATAAGTTGAGCAGTGGCTACCTGCTTCAAGATTACAGAGGGGTCAATAGTTGCTTCATTAGGATAAATTGTGGAAAAAATGTTCAGCCAAAGTGGTACAGCTATTACTGCTAAGAGTGCTGTAGTGACCTGAAAACTCCCTGCTAAATTAGGTAAAGCTCGTCCCTTCAACGACTTACGATAAATCATCGGGGCACCTGGGCAAATAGCCATCATTGCCAAACCAGCTTTCACCGAAAAATCCATAGGAAGTACCTGGTCAATAACCATAGCAGAAATAGGTACTAATATATAGGAAGCAATTAAGCATCGGGTTAGTAATCCAGGACATCTCCAAAGCAGTGACAGATTTGTGAAACTCTGGGAAAGCCCAATGGAAAGCATGAGAATAAATAACGTTAACTGAGTATAGCTACTGATAATAGTCTTGATATCAAGTTCAATGGACATTTTTCCAATTAAAGTTCTTTTTCACGAAAAAATGAATTTTTAATGATATGCTACACCTCAAGAAGCCTGGCAGAAAAATTTTAATACTAATTAAAGGTTAAAATTCAGACAGTTAGATACTTCTTATAGCAATCAGGAATCAGATGTGAGAAAAACTGTAGGGGTTTGGTCTCCAAATCCCTTTAAAGGTTAAAATTCAG
Organism: Microcoleaceae cyanobacterium MO_207.B10; assembly: GCA_030064835.1. Lineage (GTDB taxonomy): Bacteria > Cyanobacteriota > Cyanobacteriia > Cyanobacteriales > Microcoleaceae > JASJEE01. The sequence continues at coordinate 41,754 of JASJEE010000050.1, forward strand.
ACAGTTAGACACTTCTTATAGCAATCAGGAATCAGATGTGAGAAAAACTGTAGGGGTTTGGTCTCCAAATCCCTT
>JASJEE010000051.1 GCA_030064835.1 Microcoleaceae cyanobacterium MO_207.B10
ATATAGCGTTTCTCAAGCTTATGAGGTACATCTATCTTTAATTTCTTTTCTATTCCTTATTCCCTATTCCTTTTTCCTTATTCCTTTTTCCCTGTTCCCTGTTCCCTAAAACCTAGAATGTTGTAGCTCACCAGCATGGGAATTGCTATATTTAATATTAAATATTCGGTAAGCTATAGCAAAGAAAGAGTTATTTAGGAGATAGACTGATGATTTTTGCCACTATTTCCTGTTACCGAAAAATTCAGGTATAAAGTCTCTCCATTCATGGATAAAAAGCGGAGCTTTGCGTCAGCAAAACGCCATATCCAATCGACCAAGAGAAGAAAAAAAATCCTTGAGCGCCATCCTCTTTTTTATCAGGAGAGGATTGAAAAGCTAAGGACTTGATTACTCTATATCCTGATGTTTATTACTATTTCATGCTGTTTTTCCTTCTTTACCAAAACCAGGAGGTCAAAAGCCTCCCCTTTTAAGGGGATGAAAAAAATATTTAACTCAGTATTTCAAGCCTCCGAGTTTAGTCGGAGGTTCACTCTCTACTGATAACTGATAACTGACAACTGAAATGACCTACTCCCTATTCCCTAATTTTGACTTTTGAATTTTAACTTTTGACTTGACTTCCCTATTCCCTATTCCCTATTCCCTAATTTTATCAATTACCCATTCTATTACTTTTTTCCCCAGATTAACATTATCAAGTAAATCAATTTCTCTAATTCCTGTTGGACTGGTAACATTAACCTCTGTAAGATAACCACCAATCACATCTATACCAACAAAATATAAACCATCTGCTATTAATTTAGGTGCTAAATACTCACAAATTTCATATTCTCGTTCGGTAATTTCTGTTTTTGCGACTCGTCCACCAACTGCCATATTACCTCTAAATTCTTTGCCAGTGGGAATCCGATTTACTGCTCCAATTGCTTTCCCATTTAGCATAATAATTCGTTTATCACCTTCTTTTGCAGCAGGTAAAAATGTCTGACACATTACAGGTTCTTTACCCTGTTTTGTGCTAATTTCTATGAGAGAATTAAAGTTGCGATCTGTATGTTCCAAAAACAAAATTCCTTCTCCAGCTTTTCCTCCCAAAGGTTTTAAAACTGCTGCTGTCTTCGACTCGACAAACTCTCTAATTACTTGTTTATCTTGACTAACAATTGTCTCTGGAATTGCCTCTGTAAATTGTAAAGCATACATTTTTTCATTAGCAGTTCTTAACCCGTGGGGAGAATTAATTACTAAAGTTTTTTCTGGGTTAATATAGTCGAGCAAATAAGTAGCATAAAGATAAGGAATTGTCACTGGTGGGTCTTTCCGCATAAATACGGCATCCATTGAATCTAAAGGTTGTCTAATTGCCTTACCAAGGTCATACCAAGGATTACTTGCTACCCAGTGATTTTCTACTCTTTCTACTGGCATTAAATGAACTCGTCGTAGGGTTGCCCAAGTTGTACCATTAATAACAGTTAATTGGTGCATTTCTGTCACCCAAACTTCGTGACCAAATTCTTGCACTGCTTCCATAATAGCCACGCTAGTGTCGTGACCGGGATTCAGTTTTTCTATGGGGTCAATGATGAATGCAAATTTCATCTTTTTAGTTTATTAGTTAATATTTAAAGTCATAAATGTCAGAGCAAAAATCTAGCCTGAAGGGCAGAGTTTAAATAATTAGAAAAAACTTGCCCCCAGACAATAATAATCGGTCGGTAATTAGAAAGTAAAATTACTACTACTGAGACCTATAATATAGCGCTACGCCCAAGTCAGAAGGTTTTCCCCTGCGCGGAGGCGGGGGTGAGAAGCAATCTCTAACTGAGTTTTTCCTGCGGAAATGTTTCCCTACGGGATGCTACATAAAAGCAAACAGTATTTGGTAATGTCCACGCTCTTTGGTTCGACCGCTATACCTCTAGAAGTTGGTCTAGTTTTCCTTTAGCTTCCAGTCCATATATGTCGTCACAACCACCAATATGTTGGTCATTGATGAAGATTTGGGGCAGAGTCCGACGTCCATTTGCCCTTGTGGCCATCTTTCCCCGTTCTTCTTCATCGCCATCTATGGTATATTCTATGTAGTCTACCTGCTTTTTATCCAAGAGGGCCTTAGCGCGTATACAAAACGGACAGGTTGACCAGGTATAAATTTCTACGTTAGCCATAATAGATTATCCATAAGCAATATTTCTTAACTAATTTTAATATTAATTTGGTATTTGAGTGGTATTTGAGAAAAAATTTAGATTTTCTAATCAGAAAATTGAAACAATGGGGAGAGCATAAAATTATTCCTCCCCTAAAATTAATGGCGTTGCTGAATACTGGGATAATTTCGGCTGACACGGGGATTATGGTTTCTGCTCGGACGACAAAATCATCTCGCAATTATGCAATGCCAATTAATTATTTATTGAATATTTAAGCGATCGACAATTTGATTATGAAGTAGTAACATAATCAATTAATTGTGCCAATCGTTGACGCAAAGTTTCTAAACCAAGAGCTTTAGATGCAGAAATAAATACCGCCATCGGATACTCTTCGTGAGCTAATTTTAAAGTTTCTCCATTTGCTTGATCGATTTTATTAAAAGCGATTAATGCTGGTCCTGGAGTTTCTGGCATTTCTCTCAAAATAGTCATTACAGAATGTATTTGACTTTGCCAAGCAGGATGAGACAAATCTACCAAATGAAGCAACGCATCCGCATCCGTAACTTCCTCAAGAGTTGCCCGAAAAGCATCTATTAAAGCGGGGGGAAGTTCGTGAATAAATCCCACCGTATCTGTTAGCACAATAGTGCTTGGTTCTCCTGTAACAGCATCAGGAATTACAAGACGACGGGTGGTGGGGTCTAAAGTAGCAAATAATTGGTCTTCAGCGTACACTTCTGAGTTGGTAAGTGTATTCAATAATGTAGATTTACCAGCATTAGTGTAACCGACGATCGCCACTGTTGGTACTTCTTGATGTTGCCGCCGTTGGCGAAGACGAGAACGATGAGCTTGCAGTTGGTTGACTTCTTTCTGTAGCCGTGATACGCGCTGTTGAATTGCCCGACGTTCTGTTTCTAGTTTGGTTTCACCGGGACCTCTAGTACCGATACCGCCACCAAGACGAGACATAGCTTGACCTCGACCTGTCAAGCGTGGAATCGTGTATTCTAGTTGAGCGAGTTCAACCTGCAGTTTTCCGGCGCGAGATTGAGCGCGTTGAGCGAAAATGTCTAGAATGACTTCGGTACGGTCTACCACTCTCACACCAATTTTGGTTTCTAGGTTACGAACTTGCGCCGGGGAAAGGTCGCGGTCAAATACAACCAGATTTGCACCTACAGTTTGAGCGTTAAGAGCGATTTCTTGAACTTTACCCTCTCCCACCACTGTTTGAGGATGGGGTCGCGATCGATTCTGTCTAATTGTGCTGACTACCACACCTCCTGCAGTATCAACCAGTCTTACCAATTCTGCTAATCCATCTTCAAATTGCTGGTTGGTCATGCGGTCTACTTTCAGCCCCACCAACAAAACTGTATCTCGATCTGAATCGACTTCTTGAGCTACAAATTCTCGTTCAAATTCTGCTTCTAAATCTTCGATAAAGTCGATAAAGTCTTGTTTGGCGAGCATATCTAAACTCAGAGGTGGTGAGACACTCCAGAAATTGAGTTCTTGAATATTTTGGGTGTCTGTATCTGTGTTTTGTTGGGTTTGAGTCGGTAGTAGGTGAGCTAAGTAGGTCTGTTTAATATAACCTGTAGCTCCACCACCACGACGTTTAAATCCTTCCCCTGTGAGGGTTAACATCACCATAGCATCGAGTCGTTGAATCACCATTGCAGTCAGAGCTGCTTGGGATGGTGCTTCTGGTTTGAGGTTAGTGGTGATACAACGAATACCACTAAGGCGACTTGCACCATAACGTGGTAGTTCTAGTGGTGGTATTTGAGTTTGATGGGGAGTACCAATACTTACCCTGATAATTTGTCCGCGACGGTTGATATAGACGCAGACTGGTTGGCCAACTTCTGTGCTGATCGATGCGACTCTTTGGGCGAATTCCTGGGTGGTTAAGCAATCCCCTGGCAGTCGCTGATGGTAAAGCTTTTGCAGTTGTTTCAGTTGGCTGGATTTGAGACCTTGAAGATTTCCGTAGATGGTTTCGATAGGCATTCATAGCCACTTTTTCGTGGCCCCTCTGTATACGACTTTGGAGTAGCTAAGTATAAATATTCTATTATAGTCAGAATTTTTGATATCAACTAGGTGGTAGGTTATGGATGCTTGGTTTTTAGAGCGAGTCTTGTATTCAAAACAGTAAAAAATCACTACCAAATTACTGACATATCTAAGACAAATTCTGGTAAAATATCCTCACCAGATAATGTTTGAGGGGAGTCTAATATTTCCACATCTTTACCAAGACGATAAATTTCTACTTGCCGATTTTTCCGATTAATTAACCAACCTAACTTCATCCCGTTTTCTTGATATTCTTTCATTTTGGTTTGAGTTTCGGATAAGCTATCCGAAGGTGACATTAATTCCACTAAAAAATCAGGGCAAAGAGGTAAAAATTTTGTTCTTTGTTCGGGAGTTAAACTATTCCATTTTTCAATAGTTATCCAAGAAGCATCGGGAGAACGATTTGCACCATTGGGGAGTTTAAAACCACCAGATGAGTCGAATACTATTCCTAATTTTGTTTGTCTATTCCAAATTCCTAATTCGACAATAATTTCCGAGTTACTCCTGCTAGTTTCTCCCCCTGTTGGCGACATAATAATTAAATCTCCCTTGGCATTTCGTTCAAATTTTAAATTCTTATTTTTTTGACATAGTTGAAAAAATTGTTCGTCTGTCAAGTCAATTACTGAGTCAAAATCAATCGTAAAGTTAGTCATTTTTCTGCTTTCAAGTTAATTACCAAATTACTGACATATCTAATACAAATCCAGGCAAAACATCTTCACCAGATAATGTTTCAGGAGAATCTAATATTTCCACATCTTTACCCGCACGATAAATTTCTACTTTTTGAGTTTTGCGATTAATTAACCAACCTAATTTCATTCCGTTTGCTTGATATTCTTTCATTTTGGCTTGAGTTTCGGATAAGCTGTCGGAAGGCGACATTAATTCCACTAAGAAATCGGGGCAAAGAGGTAAAAATTTTGTTCTTTGTTCGGGAGTTAAACTATTCCATTTTTCAATAATTATCCAAGAAGCATCAGGAGAACGATTTGCACCATTGGGAAGTTTAAAACCACCAGATGAATCAAATATTTTACCTAGTTTAGTTTGTGCATTCCAGTTCCATAGTTGAGCGTTTAATCCAGCATTAATATTGCTAGTTTCTCCCCCAGTCGGCGACATAATAATTAAATCTCCCTTGGCATTTCGTTCAAATTTTAAATTCTTATTTTTTTGACATAGTTGAAAGAATTGTTCGTCTGTCAGGTCAACAACTGAATCAAAGTTGATAGTATAACTATTCATAGTTTAGTAATTTATGTGAAATATTAAGTCTAGTAGTAGACTGACACGCCTCAAACTGTGCAATAGATTTTTGCTTCTAGGTGTTTTTGTTTCCTCTCTCTTTTTGTAAATCGCTATTTTAGCTGTGTCGGTCCACTACTGGATATGAATGTTAGACGGCTGAAACCGCTATATATTAAACTCTAAAAATCTCTGGACGAGATAAGACTTTATATTGTAATCACGCTCCCACTGTGGACGCATTCCTACAGGTAGGTGTCCAATGAAATGTGTGTCGAGACTAAAAGTTAAGTTATCCCAGTACAACCATTTTCCTCTTTGATTCCATCCAACTTTATTACAGAAAGCTTCCCATATTTGCCGATCATACTCCCTCGTACCACCCACACTCTGATAAATTCGCTTTTGCACAGAAAAGCCAAATTTACCATTACTATATTTTACCCAGAGTTGATTAATAATGCAGAGGTCTTCACAAGGAAAATTATCTATATCTTCTATTCTCAGCCAACCTTCCTGAACTCGTCTTGCAACTTTCAAAATACAGCGCTCAGTTTCCTCATCTGCTTCTTTCCAATTTGCTTCCGCTAATAAGTCATGTAACTTTTCATAGTTCACTCCTCTAGCTGAAACCAAAGGTACATTATTAGAAACAAAATTTCGTGAAAATTGTTGATTTTTTTGAGTAGTAGAAACAGCATAACTACTCAACTTTAAATCAGCTAAAACATTCTCAACATTCTGATAACGTTGCTTCGGTTTTTGTTCAACTAAACCATCCAAAATTTTACCCAATTCATCACTCACAAAATTTCCATTTAAATAATCTCGCCATACCCATTTACTTTCCATTACATCATATAGATCGAACTGAGTCATCTGAGTTAATAAATGCAAACAAACTACACCTAAACTATATAGATCGCTCCCAGAGTTTGCCTTTCCCATAGACTGTTCTGGGGCACTATATTTTGCCGAACCAATAACTGTTCCTGTCACAGTCAAACCTTGGTTTTTCGGTATAACTTTAGCCGAGCCAAAGTCAACTAAAACTAACTTTTTATCTGCTTCTCTCCTAATAATATTCTCCGGTTTTATATCCCGATGAATTACATTATGACTGTGAACAAACTGCAAAACAGATAATAAGTCTATTAACAATTCTCGAATCTGACTTTCATTAAAAACTCCATGATTATCTAATTCTTGTTGCAGAGTTTCTCCCTTAATAAATTCCTGTACTAAATATTGACGACTATCCGCAGTAAATTTAGCATAAAGTTCCGGAATTTGTGGATGCTTTCCTAACAACTCCAACCTTTCTGCTTCCTGTGCAAATAACTCGGCAGCTTTTGCCACAGTTTCCGTTCCTTGTGCTTGAGGAAGAAACTGTTTAATCACACAAAAAGGTTTAGAAGGTTTAAACTCATCTACTGCTAAAAAAGTTCGACCAAAACCACCTTGTCCGAGAATACTTTTTGCCCAATAACGCTCTACAAGTAATAGTTTATCTCCACATTTTTGACAGAATTGAAAATTATCGGGATTAATAGTTAGACATTCTGGGTTGAGACATTGAGACATAATGAATAATAAGTTTTCTGATAGAAATTTGTGGTAGGATTTGGAGACCAAACCTCTACTATTTTAACTTATACCATTTCTCAAAAATCCTGCTATATTTGATTGCATGGAATAGGGACGTTGTATTTAAAGTTCCTACGGTGTCGGAGGTGTGGTGGGGAGAAGTAAACATCAGAATAGTTGTAAGCATTTCCTGCGGAATGCGGAGCTAACAGCTATTAGCTGTCAGCTCTCAGGTTTCAGCAATAATACCTCGCCTTTAAAATAAATCTAGAGCTAACTTTTAGACTTTTTTTGTAGTAAGTTGAATTCTGGTTTAATAATATCCCTGAAGAAAATGGTGGAAATAAAGCTTTTATTCCATATAAATAGCAATAGCTGAAGCCCGCAGTTCCTCCGCAGGAGGCTTGCTGACGGCTGAATGCTTACGAATCGTTAACATTAACTGGCGAATAATAATTATTAATTGTTAATTATTAATTATTAATTATTAATTGTTAATTATTAATTCACCTACCACCTAAAACCTATAAATTGATTTGTAGCAAATATTTATTAAATTGGTATTATTTATTTATGAGCCAAAGGTAGAGAAATTTGTGAGGGATTATCCCCACCAGACTTAACAGTTATTGTCATAATTTTACTATCAATTAATTTTGTTTCTTTGAGGGGTTTATTTGTACCTGGATTAACGGGATAAGCAGGAAAAGAAGCGGCACTTAAACTGAGTCGTAAAGCATTACCAGGAGAAATTTTTATGCAAGTAGGTTGCAAAGCTATTTTCACTGGTAAATCATCAGAATTAACCCGAATATAACCTTGAGTAAAATTGTAAACGCTCCCATCTGGCTTTACTTCTGATAAGACTGCTGAAATATCAAAAGTAGAAGCATCTACTGTGCAATAAAGTTCTATGTTTATATTTCCAGCTATGTGTAAATTTTCTGTTAATACTGCAGAGGTATAAGTCAAAACATCAGTCCGAGAATCTAGACTAGAACGTTCAAAAGAACCTGCTGGAAAAGTGCCATGACCGCCTAATGATGGTACAGGTCGCCAGGGGTCATGCACAAATATATCGTCAGTACAAATATCGGGGCAGCTTTCTATTAAGCTCCCAGAATCTTCTCTGATATTTGCAAGTCCTTTACTAGCCAAATAATAGAACTGATAATTATTGCTCGGCCAGAAGTTAAAATCACGCCATTTGTTACTTCCCATCTCAAATAAAGAAACTGGCGATCGCTCTAATATTCCTTTATTTAATCCTTTGAGAAATTGGTCGAACCATAATATTTGTAAATCATCTATGGGGTTAGAAGCTGCTAAACCATAATTTACAGCTCCGACTTTTCTTCCCCAAGGTATATGAGACCAGGGACCTACTACTAATTTTTGTGGTAATTTACTGCGACTTGCCATTTCCTGATAAAAATTAATTGTACCTCGTAAATATGTATCAAACCAACCACCAATATGCAGCATTGGTATATCTACGTTTTCCATATTTGGTGATAAGTTTTGCCAATATTCTCCAGGTTGAAAATTTTCAATCCATTTGTGATAAAATGAGTCTGGTGCATATTTATTTATCACTTTTGGGGAAGTAGGAATTTCGTCATAAAGTGGCAGATTTCGGGATGCTTGATAAAGTTCTTGATAAGCTTGTTCATCTCCCTGTAAACGAGCGGTTTCTGTTGCTAATTGAATAGCCCATCCTAAGTTCGCTTGTAGACAAAATGCTCCCCCTTCATAAGCCCAGTCCGCATATAAATCAGAACCAATCATTGCCGGGCAAATTGTTTTTAAAGCAGCAGGTTTATCACTAGCAGCATATAGTTGAGTCATGCCTTGATAAGAAAATCCATACATTCCTACTTCCCCAGTGCTACCAGGTAATTTTGCTGCCCAATTAATAGTATCAATTCCATCTTCAATTTCATGGGCAAATAGTTGAAATTTACCTGCTGAAGTACCTCTACCTCGCACGTCTTGAATAACTACAATATAACCGTTAGCAGCATACCAGATGGGATGAGCGTAGACTACTGTTGAGGCGATCGCTCTGCCATATGGTTGTCGCATTAATAAGACGGGAAATTCACCTTCTGCATCGGGGCGATAAATATCAGCATCTAAACGTACTCCATCTCGGGTGAGCATTGAAGCCGTTTCTTTTGGTAAAACTTTCATTATTAAATACCTGTTTATATTTTTATCTAAGAATCAGTAAATCCTGTCTCTGCAATACCTAATTAATAATTATTAATTAATGTTTAAAGCTTTTTATTGAAATCAAAAATCAGGTATAAACCCTCTCCATTGATAGACAAGAAAGAAAAAAATCATTTTACCCAATCCTCTTTATTTATAAGAAGAGGTAATTATTAATTATTAATTATTAATTATTAATTATTGAAGCAGACTTTTAATCCTCACACTACCTAAATTCTAATTCCTCCCGGGCAAGATGCCCGTATTACAAGACATTCAATTCACACCTTGTACATCATCAATTTGTATAATAAACTTATCGCTAAATTAGATTTTTCAATAGCAACCTTTTTTCTAGGGACTAGGGTCAATTTATTAACTAAAAAAAAGATATTATTTCTATATAATTTTGATTATAAGAATAGAAGATAATTAAGAAATAATTAGGAATCTAGTCAAAATCTAAAATCACCAATGCTAACCATGAGTTATTTAGTCAGAATGTCTGATGTTATCAAAATTTTCACTCACATCTGAACGAGAAAGAACTTGCAAATCTTCTGCATCTAAATCTACAGGAATTCCACTGCGAATTAGTTCTGCAAAATCCTCATTTGGCACCATAATACATAAAGCATAGAGGCGTGTTGAACCTGTATTTTCAATGACATGAATACCTGTTGGTGGCACTAAAATACTATCACCAGCATAAATATTTACAGTTTTTCCGTCACAGTGTGCCACACCTTGTCCCTTAAGAATAAAAAACATTTCTACAGCTAAATTATGTCGATTTGGCGGTGTTTTTCCCCCAACATCAAAAATTTCTAAACAAACAGTTAAAGAGGCATTAGCAATTATAGGATCGAAAATAATTGCTAATCGATTACTATCATGGGGACTAATACGATAAGCTTGGTAGTCTTGAGAAGACTTCAGCACAGGAATCATGCAATGAGTAATCATTTTTATTCCTTGATAAGGTTTTCAATAATTCCGATAATTAAGTGATTAAATTATTTATTTAATTGCTTCTAAAATAGCAAGAGAATCTGTGACAAATCCAAAACATTGTTTAATATTATAGAGAGTTGCTTGCCAACAATATTCGGGGGAAGTAGTAGCACTACAGTCTGAGACAAAAATACAGTCATAACCGAGAAAGTTAGCATCTTGTAATGTTGCCATTACACATTGGTCTGCATTCACTCCAGCAAATAATAATGTTGTTTTGCCGAGGTTTCGCAAAATGCTATCTAGGGGTGTATCCCAAAACCCACTCATTCTATATTTGCTGACACAAATATCTTCTGGTTTTTGTGACAATTCATCAACCACTGCTGCTGCCCAACTTCCTTCTGTCAGCACAGGTGCATTACTTTTTGGTAGTGGGTCGCCTAGACCTATACCTTTGCCAGTGGGGTTATAAACGTGCCGCAACCCTGCGCTGATATTCAGCAAGTCAGGGCGGTTTCCCCAGTTTAGCCAAATGACCGGGATGCTTTGCGATCGCAGTTTTGGCAAGAAGTTAACCAGTGGGTCAATAGGAGAGCGTGCTGGTGTGACATCTACGCCAATATGGGCTAGCCAACCGTCAGGATGACAAAAGTCATTTTGCATATCTATAACTATAATTGCAGTTTTGGCTAAGTCCAAGTGTAAGGTTTTAGTTTCAGTTTTGATGATCGCTGGTTTCGGAGATAGTGATGGGCGGGTGATATCTGCTGTTGTTTCATTAACTGTCCACGCATTGGGTGGTATACCCAGAGTTTCAAGGGAGGTATTTTGCATCACAGGTTACCTGTTAAGTTTATTAAAAAAAATTAGCAAGAGTATAGATGATTTTTCTATGGCTCTTCCTTATCTTCGTCGATCATATTATTATTGATTGTATTATTAATGTTTTTTTAATTTATTTATAAAAAATGGTATTGAAGGCATTAATTCTAATTCCTGGAACCTAAAAAATTCCCTAGCTATTTGTAACAAACATTTATCAAATTGGTATCACAAATCAAAAAAAAGATAAAAAGCCTGAAACTCTTACCGAAAAATTAGTTATAAAATTTAGTTATAAAAATTAGTTATAAAATTTTATATTGGCAACTTAATCACAAATTCTTTTCCTTGACCTGAGTGAGATTTGCACTCTAACTCTCCCCCATGTTTATTCACTATAATTAAGTGACTCATAGACAATCCTAAACTGCTGGCTTTTGTGTGATATTTTGTATTCACAAAAGCCTCATAAAGTTTATCTTTCATATGTTCGAGCAATCCCGGCCCATTGTCAGCTATTTTAATTTCAATGCTATAGGATTCTATCACCGAAGTAGTAATAGTAATCCGATTCGGGTTTTGCTGTATTTCTGGGTAAGTGCGACTATTTTTTAGGTTAGATTCTTCTAGAGAATTAATTGAATTTACTAACAAACTGATAAAAGCTTGATTCAAAGTATTTGGATAGCAATTAATGTTAGGTAAATCACCATAATTTTTGACAATTTCAATAGCCGGACGCTGATGATTTGCTTTAATTCTATGCTGTAAAATCATCAAGGTACTATCTATACAATCGTTAATATTAAAAGCTACTTTAGAGGTACTGTCTGTTCTAGCAAAACTCCGCAATGACACACTAATTTCGCTAATGCGATCGCTAGCTAATTTGATTTCAGAAAACATTTGAGGTAGGTCTGAAATCAGAAAATCTATATCTAAACTTTCACGATCTTTTTCTATAATTGAACCAGGATTAGGAAATTCTTTTTGATATAGTTTGATATGATTAATTATTGATTCTATATATTCTGCTGCTAAATTTATATTACCTATAAGTATAGTCACGGGGTTATTAAGTTCATGAGCAATACCAGTTACTAATGCCCCGATACTAGACATTTTTTCACTTTGAATTAGCTGTAACTGAGTCTCTTTAAGTTTTTCTATAGATTCATAAAGTTCGGCAGTTCTTGCTTCTACTCTTTGTTCTAATTCAGATGTAGCTTTTTGTAGTTCTATTTCCGTATTAGTCCGTTCTTTTATCTCTTGTTGTAAGCGGATATGTAGATTCATTCTAGCTAAAAGCTCTTCTGAATTAAATGGCTTAATAATATAGTCTACTGCTCCTAAACTGAGACCTTTGACTTTATCTACTGAGTCAGAAATAGCAGTCATAAAAATAATTGGAATATCTTTAGTCATTTTTGAATATTTTAAACGCCTACAGGTTTCAAATCCGTCCATTCCTGGCATCATTACATCTAATAATATTAAATCTGGGAATACACTTTGTACTTTTTCAATAGCGGTTTCTCCATCTTCTGCGACTATGACATTAAAACCTGAAGTTTCCAATAAACTCAACATCAGTTTGAGATTTCTAAAATCATCATCCACAACCATAATTAGATGTTCTTGACTTTGTGTCATTTTCCATCCTCCTAACTTTTTTTGTATTAAGTTTATAGCTTATATTGTGATATCTAATTATTTTAACATTAAATTTGAGATGTTTGGTATTTCATCATAAAATTCCTATTGAATACCTCATAAAAAATGTTTAATCAATCACTATACGAAAAATTATCACAACTAATTTAGAAAATTTTATGTAACAAAAAAGCGAAATAATCTCTGACAAAACAAACTTGTTCTTGATTAATCACAAGATTAATTAACAAAAATAATTCCTGCTAATTAGATAACATTGGTGTCTGAAATCAATGAACTGTTGAAATAATAAATCTCAGAAAGAATTACAGTATGTTAAATCCTCAAATGAAGGCTGTATAAATGATTAGTCTTAGTTTTACTTAAATTAATCTTGACTTATACTTATTTAGTGATTTTTTTTAGTTACACATTATGGAATGATACTGCAAAATATTTGCTCCGACTTTGAGTAAAAAAACATTAACTAATCATTTTAGTAATTCCCAAATATAAAATTTAGGCATCCATAATCCAGAATCATTCGTCACTACAAAACGCCATTTTTTCAAGAGTAAGTAATAGAAAATCTAATTGCAAAAGGATTGAAAGCAAAGTATTTTAAGGATGATAAATTAGGCATGATTTTAGATAAACTTTATCGTACAGGATTAAACCCAGTTTTTATTTATGTGGTTGTATAAGTATTGAAAATAGTATCTTTCTGAAATCACTTCATACAATTAACGCTTTACGGTTAATGATGCCTTTGTGTTTGTTGTTTTTTTAGTCATTAAGTTTTACAGGGCTTTTCGCTCTTGATGAACCACATCGCCATCAACAAAACCCCTTAGAATTACAGCGCTTTCCGATGTTATGAGGTACACACCTAGCGAGCAAGATGTCCGCACTACAAGACATTCAATTTACGCCTTGTATATCATAAGCGAGATCGGATACTGTAAGATTCTACTGTCAGTAATTTTCAAAACACACTCAGTAAGGGTTTGGTCAGCAAACCCTTACTGATACTGAGTTTGAATTATAGCAATGCTACCAGATTTGGTATTATCTCCCTATTTCAACCCGCACCCATAATTTCCATCTCTAATCAGTCATTAGTAGCAAATCTGAAAGTATTTCATATTATACTAAATCTGGTTATCAAAAGTACCTTTTTCAAATTCCTCTCTACAGCGGTTTTCATTTCAGTAGACCACATTAGGGACGTTGGATGCAACGTCCCTACAAGCTTTTGGTTATGGCGATGTGGTTCATCAAGAGCGAAAAGCGCTGTAATACCAAATTCAACCTCGCCCCCAATGTCCCTACCTACTACCTACTCTCTACCTTCACAAAAAGACTTTTGAGGGCAAACCCTATTTAGTATTAGTTGATATTTTTCGCTCCCCAATAAAAAAAGCCTGCATTCGCAGACTTTTCTCACTCAATATCTAAAATTGTTTGTGTTTACGCCGACTCAGGTTTTGGTAACGATGACGGATGCACTAATAACTCTGCTGTCGAGCGCTTTTCTACCATTTCCTTAGTAATAGTACAACGAGTCACATCCTTTCGCGACGGTAATTCATACATCACATCTAACATTAACTCTTCAACAATACCGCGCAACGCTCGCGCACCAGTCTTTCTCCTAAATGCTTCCTTGGCGATCGCTCGAATAGCTTCTTCCTCAAACTCCAACTGTACATTATCCATCCGCAACAGCTTTTGATATTGCTTCACCAAAGCATTCTGAGGTTCCGTCAAAATTGCCATCAGAGTTTCCTCATCCAGAGGTTCGACTACAGCTACCATTGGTATCCGCCCAATTAACTCTGGAATCAAACCAAACTTGACCAAATCATCTGGCTCCATTTGCTTTGTCAAATCTACAGTAGTTTGCTTCTCCTTGGGTTGACTTTCTCCTCCGTGTTGAATAAAACCCATTGACTTTTTGCCAGTTCTCTGTTCTACTATTTTCTCTAGACCGACAAAAGCCCCACCGCAAATAAATAAAATGTTACTGGTATCAATCTGGATACAATCTTGATAGGGATGTTTTCTACCACCCTGTGGAGGTACATTTGCCACAGTCCCCTCTAACATTTTTAACAAAGCTTGCTGTACACCTTCCCCAGAAACATCTCTAGTTATAGAAAGGTTTTCACTCTTACGAGCTATTTTGTCAATCTCATCTATATATACAATGCCACGTTGAGCTTCTTCTACTTCTAAATCTGCCACTTGCAATAGTCGTAGCAGAATATTCTCCACATCTTCTCCGACATATCCAGCTTCTGTTAATGTTGTGGCATCTGCAACAGCAAATGGCACATCTAATAATTCTGCCAAAGTTTGAGCCAATAAAGTCTTGCCACAGCCTGTTGGCCCAATCAATAAAATATTAGACTTCTGTAATTCCACTTCATTTTGATGGGACTTGCTACTTTTTTTGGCCTCGGCAAAGCTCAGACGTTTATAGTGGTTATAAACCGCCACTGATAAAACCTTTTTACCTTCCTCTTGACCAATAACATGAGCATCCAAATAATTTTTAATTTCCCTGGGTTTAGGAATTTGATTTACAGATATTCTCTTAGCAACATTACCTCGTTTTTGGGGAGGTGGTGCTGGTCGTGGCATTGACGGCTGTGGCCCAGTTGTGTTGGAGTCAAAAAGCTCCTCATCTAAAATCTCATTGCACAACTCTACACATTCATCACAGATGTATACCCCAGGTCCAGCTATCAGCTTTCGGACTTGTTCCTGAGACTTGCCGCAAAATGAACATTTTAGATGGGAGTCGTATTTAGACATAACTGCCTCTTATTACATTGCAGGGACAGATTCTCCTGGTACAGGAAGATTCTGCCTAGTAATTACTTGATCTATCAAGCCATAGTCTTTGGCTTCTGCCGCTGACATAAAGAAGTCGCGGTCTGTATCAATCTCTATTTTTTCTAGAGGTTGACCTGTATGATCCGACAACAATTCATTTAGCTTAAGTTTATGATAAAGGATTTCCTTAGCTTGAATCTCAATATCTACAGCTTGACCTTGAGCCCCACCTAGAGGCTGGTGAATCATAATTCTTGAACTAGGAAGGGACATTCTTTTACCTTTTGCCCCACCAGACAGAAGAAAAGCACCCATACTTGCAGCTAAACCATAACAAATTGTAACTACATCAGGTCGTACCTGTTGCATCGTGTCGTATATAGCCATTCCAGCGGTAACTGAGCCTCCAGGAGAGTTGATATATAGTTGAATATCTTTTTCTGGGTCTTCAGCATCCAAGAATAACATTTGTGCTGTGATAGTATTTGCCAAATTATCGTCTACTTGAGTTCCGAGAAAAATTATTCTTTCTCGGAGCAGTCGTGAGTAGAGGTCAAAAGCTCTCTCTCCCATCCCAGATTGTTCGACCACCATTGGTACAATATTACTAGGACCAGAGTAGACTTGTAAATTGTTATAACTACTAACTAAATTATCAGAATATTGGGATATAACCATTATACGCTGGTTTATTTATCAATTTTATATTTTGGGCTTCAGTAGATTCTGAAGCTAAATAATATTATGCCGTACCTTTACTAATCTTGGTAGTCCGGTTATCCGGACTATTGCCAATTTACTCTTCTTCCTCCTGAGAATTTTCTCCAATAGCTACTTGTTCTGCCTCTACTTCTACAATAGTTTCACTAGGTTGAGGTATTTCTGGCTCTACCTCAGTTTCTACTTCTGTAGTTTGAGGTATTTCTGACCCTGTGTCTAAAGTTCCTTCAGGGACTAATTCCACAGTCCCATTTTCTTCTAACCACTTGATAGTCTTTTCTTTCAACAAGTCCTCGGTAACTACTTGTCTTAATCTATCTGGATCGACATCCTTTCCTTTTAGTTGCTCCATTACTTTAGCTGACTCTGCTGCTATTTCTTCTTCCTCCACAGTAATTGATTCTTGTTTTGCTACTGTGGCTATGGCCAAGTCTCTTTTCAATCGTTCAATAGCCTCTGGTCGTGATTGGGCTTGCATCTCTGGTAATTTATCACTGGAGAACAGTTCTTTAACATTGATTCCATATTGGCTTAATTCCATCGCACTTTGGGCCAACATTTGATTAACTTCATTCTTAATCAGTGTTTCTGGAATTTCTACTTCCAGACGAGTCACCAGTTCATCTAAAATCGCTTTTTCCTTGTTTTGTTTTGTTTGTTCCTCTTTTTCTTTGGTAAATTTTTTCTCCAAGAATTCCCGCAGTTCAGCTAGTGTTTCAAATTCACTGATTTCTTGAGCCAAATCATCATCTAATTCAGGTAGTTCTTTTTCTTTGAGTTCTTTGAGAGTCACAGTGAATACTGCTGGTTTGCCTGCTAAGTCAGATTCACCATATTCTGAAGGAAATTGTACAGAAATTTCTTTAGTTTCCTCTGGATTCATTCCTACTATTCCTTCAATGAAGCCAGGAATAAATTGTCCTGCCTTTAAGTCTGTCTGGTAATCTTCTGCTTTGCCTCCTGGTACTTCTTTTGGTTCTTCTCCCTCTGTTTCCGGTGTCAATATACCCTGAAAATCAATAATGGCCACATCTCCTAACTGAGCCCCTCTTCCTTCTACAGGGATTAATGTACCAATTTGGGAGCGACGTTCTTCTAAAAACTCATCTATTTGGGCTGGGCTGTACTTTGCTTCTTCTACCTTTACTACTAACCCTTGATAATTTTCAACTTTTCCCTCTGGACCCACATCTACTTTAGCTGAGAAAGCCATTTCTTTCCCTGGTTCAAAATCCTTGACCAGTTCCTCAAATTCTGTCCTTAGCTCAAATTGGCCAATTGCATTAATCTTTTCTTGTTCCTTGGCTTTTTCCAAACAATCATTAATGAGGTCATCTAAGGCCATAGCCTTAATGTAGCTTTGTCCTAACCTTTGTACTAATATTTGCCGAGGTACTTTGCCTTTTCTGAACCCAGGAATATTGGCTGAACGGAGATATTTCTGAATCACCCGCTCATAGGCATTCTTGGACATTTCTGCTGTGATTTCTATTTCTAGCCCTATTTGGCTGTCTGGAAGTTTTTCCTGGGTAACTTTCATCTCTAAAAAATTAGAATTATAGGTTATGATTCTCTTAAGCTATCTAACATATGTTGTGGGAAACTTTATATTTTCCCTCTCAAGCACTCAAGTGCGCAGCTTATCATCATATTATCTATCTGCCTTCGCCAACAGACAATTACCTTAGCACTTTTTTAATTTTATTGTTTACTGATTCTCGGTGCAGTAGTTCAAGCCACGTCAAACGAAGTAATCTTATATAATATAATAAATCTGCATTGAGTCAAAATTTTGTCTGCTTTTTACTCAGCACCCTCAAGGGATTTATTATTTTAGATCCTGATTTAACTACCAATGTTACTTAACTAATGATTATTCTGTGCTTATGGGCCTTGAATCTGATTTGTTTCTCAAAAACAAAAATAGTCGGTTCTACCATTTCTCTCAACTCAACCTGGTCAGATAAATATTAATTTTAATTAATTCAGTTATGACTAGAATTCAAACTCTAGATTTTAAAATTAACTAAATTAGAAATAGTTGTGATACTATAAAAAGATATTATCAAATCAAAAATTAGAAACAGGTAAGTAATATTTAATCCTGTTGAGAATCAAAAAATATAGGATAAAGAATAAGCAGATGTTTTAAGTATTAAAAGTTTTTAAAGATGCGATAATTAAATTATTTCCTGAAGTTATACATTTAAATTTATCCAAATCAAAATCAATTATTTTAAATCTAGCTTAGAGTTATAAAAACAGGAAATTAACTATATAAATTTTAGTCGGATATCAAAAAAAATGAATAAATTAAGATAATTCATTTACATTAAATATTAAAAAAAAATTATATTTACCAAGCAATTGAAATGTCAGGAGGAAATTAATTTGTCAGAATCTTATAGAGTCGCAATTATCGGAGCAACAGGGGCAGTGGGCACAGAGTTGCTAGATTTATTGGAAAGTCGTAACTTTCCAGTATCATATCTAAAACTATTGGCATCACCCCGTTCAGCAGGTACCACCTTGAAGTTTAAAGGAGAAGACTTACAGGTACAAGCTGTAACAGATGATTCATTTCAAGATGTGGATTTAGTGCTAGCATCAGCAGGTGCATCTATCTCAAAGGTATGGGCCCACAAAGCAGTAGAAGCTGGTGCTGTAGTTGTAGATAACTCCAGCGCATTCCGGATGGACCCTCAAGTGCCTCTTGTAGTTCCAGAGGTTAATCCAAAAGCTGCTGCTGAACATAAAGGTATTATTGCTAATCCAAACTGTACAACAATTTTGATGTCTTTGGCTGTTTGGCCATTGCATCAAGTTCAGCCCGTCCAAAGGCTAGTAGTGGCTACTTATCAATCTGCTAGTGGGGCAGGAGCAAGGGCCATGGCAGAAATGAAAACTCAAGCCGAAGCAATTTTACAAAATAAAACTCCCAAAGCAGAGGTTTTTCCCTATCCGTTGGCTTTTAATTTGTTCCCACATAATTCCTCGCTGAATGAGCAGGGATATTGTGAGGAAGAAATGAAAATGGTTAACGAGACTCGCAAAATATTTGGTAGTGATGATATTAGGATTACAGCTACTTGTGTGCGAGTACCAGTGCTGCGGGCTCATTCAGAAGCTGTTAATTTAGAATTTGCCGAAAGTTTTAGTGTAGCTAAGGCAAAAGAAATATTGAGTCAGGCACCAGGAGTGACACTAGTAGAAGATTGGCAGGCAAATTATTTTCCTATGCCAATAGAAGCAAGTGGTAAAGATGATATTTTAGTGGGGAGAATTCGTCAAGATATTTCTCATCCTTGTGGATTGGAGTTATGGTTAAGTGGAGATCAAATCCGTAAAGGGGCTGCTTTGAATGCAGTACAAATTGCAGAACTATTGGTAGCAAAAAATTGGTTGAGAATGCCAGTAGGAAAAGCTTAGGTTCAGGATGCAAAAAACTAAAACGACTGTAGATAAAAATAGCAACAACCTGAAGTTGCTAGGACTTCTAAATTAAATCAGGAGTCCGAATTAAGAGATGTTCAGCTTCTGAATATTCAAAAAATTGAACTCAAGGCTGTTAATGTGATGTTAATTAAAAAAAATCTGGTGTCGTTATAGATGACTGGAATAACTATAGTGTCCAGAAAGTAAATCAATTCCCCAGAAGGAGTGCAAATAGTGTGGTAAATTTCGGGAGAGTTCTGACTGCAATGATTACGCCGTTTAATTCAGACGGTAGCGTTAACTATGAAGAGGCAGAAAAGCTATCAATATGGTTGGCTGAACATGGAACAGACTCATTATTAGTTTGTGGTACTACGGGTGAGTCTCCTACCTTGACATGGGATGAAGAGTATCAACTATTTCAGGTAGTACAAAAAGCAGTGGCAGGGAAAGCCAAAGTCATAGCTGGTACTGGTTCAAACTCGACAAAGGAAGCGATGGCAGCAACTGAAAAAGCTGCTAAGTTGGGTTTGGATGGTTCTTTGCAGGTAGTGCCTTATTACAATAAACCACCCCAGTCAGGATTGTATGAGCATTTTAAAGCGATCGCTCTGGCTACTCCAGAATTACCAATTATGCTTTACAATATACCTGGGCGCACAGGCAAAAATATGGAGCCTGAAACTGTGGCTAAACTGGCGGAAATCCCAAATATTGTTGCTATTAAAGAAGCTAGTGGTAGTCTAGATAGAGCTAGTCAGATTCGACACTTGACGTCACCAGAGTTTAAGATTTATTCTGGAGATGATTCTCTAACTTTGCCCCTTCTGGCTATTGGTGGCTGTGGTGTTGTCAGTGTAGCTAGTCACTTAGTAGGGGAAAAGTTACAAGAAATGGTAGGAGCATTTGAAACAGGTAAGGTAGAGCTGGCGACAGAAATTCATCTACAACTATTCAACTTGTTTAAAGCTCTGTTTGCTACAACTAACCCCATTCCAGTGAAGGCAGCTCTTAATATCCTGGGGTGGAAAGTGGGTTCTACTCGTCTGCCACTATCTGAAGCTCCCACCGAGGTAGTTGAAAAATTGAAGGCAGAAATGAGTAAACTTGGTTTATTATGAGTTGTTTCCTGAGAGTGAGAAAATTTTTCTAGACAATTGAATATTATCAAGTTAGCGTAGCGATCGCTGAGTCGTTTAAATAAATTATATGTATATCTTATGGGCAAAATTTGTTATTGAAGAGGTTAAGTTTTTGTGTATTTATTGATTAATTGTTAGCAGAATCAAACCGTTCCTTTCCTGATTAATTGCAAAAAACTGTCCGTAAACAGCTAACTAAAGTTAACAACAAAAAGAGGATAATTATGACAAGAAAAAAATCACCATCACCGTTAAAAATTATTCCATTAGGTGGGTTGCATGAAATTGGTAAAAATACCTGTGTATTCGAGTATGAAAATGAAATTATTCTACTCGATGCAGGATTAGCTTTTCCTACTGATGGAATGCACGGTGTAAATATAGTTTTACCGGATGTTACCTATCTGCGAGAAAATCGCCATAAAATTAAGGGTATGATTGTCACCCATGGTCACGAAGATCATATTGGTGGTATTCCTTTCCATCTGAAAAGTATTGAAATTCCTGTAATCTACGGACCAAGATTAGCAATGGCCTTACTGTACCGTAAATTGGAGGAAGCTGGAGTTCAAAATAGGACAGAACTCAAGACTGTTCGTCCTCGTGATGTGGTTAAGTTGGGTAAATATTTCAGTGTTGAATATATTCGTAATACTCACTCAATGGCGGATAGTTTTACAGTAGCAATTACAACTCCAGTAGGTACAGTTATTCACACCGGTGATTTCAAAATAGACCATACTCCTGTAGACGGAGAAAAGTTTGACTTTCAAAAACTGGCAGAATACGGCGAAAAAGGCGTTCACTGCTTAATTAGCGATTCTACTAATTCAGAAGTACCTGGTTTCACTCCTTCAGAAAGGTCTGTTTATCCCAACTTAGACCGAGTGTTTGCCGATGCACCAGGACGGTTAATGGTGACAACCTTTGCTTCTAGCGTACATAGATTACAAATAATTCTAGAACTGGCGCAAAAACATGGTAGGTCAGTTGCAATAGTAGGGCGCTCAATGCTAAATGTGATTGCTCATGCTCGTAATCTTGGTTACATTAAGTGTGAAGATAGTCTCTTTGTACCTTTACATGGTGTTCGGAATATCCCTGATGAAAAACTATTAATTCTGACTACTGGTTCTCAAGGGGAACCGATGTCAGCGATGACCCGCATTGCTAAGGGTGAACATCGACAAATTAAGATCCGCAAAGGAGATACTGTTGTTTTCTCTGCTAATCCTATTCCTGGAAATACGATCGCAGTAGTCAATACCATTGACAAACTGATGATGCTAGGAGCTAATGTTATCTATGGTAAAAATAAGGGAATTCATGTTTCTGGTCACGGTTGTCAGGAAGACCAAAAATTAATGTTAGCCCTTACTCGTCCTAAATTCTTCTTACCAGTTCACGGCGAACACAGGATGCTAGTGCAACATAGCAAAACTGCTCAAAGTATGGGGATTCCTCCTGAGAATATGGTAGTGATTAAAAATGGGGATGTGGTTGAGCTGAGTCAAGACTCGATTCGGGTGACTGATAAAGTACCTTCTGGAATTGAATTGGTTGATTCTTCCCGCTCTGGTATGGTGGAAGATAATATTCTCAAGGAACGCCAACAACTGGCAGAGGATGGTGTTGTCACGGTTGCTTTGGCAGTGGATACCGATGGTAAGTTGATTGGTTATCCTCAGTTACATTTGCGTGGTGTGGTTAGCTCTGTGGATAAACCACAATTGGAACAGGTTTTGATTAAGACATTAGAAAAAAACTTGAGTCATCAATGGGCTGAATATGCTAATTCTAGCGATCGCAAAGATATTCAGGTTGATTGGACTGGGTTGAAAAATGATCTTGAATGTGCTGTACAGCGAATGTTGCGACGAGAACTTCAAGGTCAACCGTTGCTGGTGTTCTTGATGCAAGCTCCAGATACAAAAGCAAAAGATGTAACTGTAACTGTAAAAGAGTCAAAAGAAAGCCCTGTTAAGCCTGTGGGAAGGCGCAGGCGTCGGTCTACTGCAAAGGTAGCATCATAATAATTTAATATTGAGAGTGGCGAATTAGGTTTCCCACTCTTAATTAGGGTTTGCTGAAAAAGTATTTTTGTGAAGGCAGGGAGTAGGGAGTAGGGAGTAGGGAGTAGGGAGTAGGGAGTAGTTAAGAGTCAAGAGAAACAGGGAGTTACACAGAAGGTATTCAGAAAAATTATCCCTTGATTTTCGCCCCAAATCTTACCCAAATACTAACTTTTTGAGCCTGAGCCGCCCAAAATCTCGTATTTTTTCCCGACTTATAAATGCTCAAAACTTTATCTACCAATACTTTTATATTTAATTAGCAAACCCTAATTAATAATTAACAGTTAATAATTAATAATTTAAAGTATCAAGCCAAAACAGAAAAAAAGTTCAAGGCGAAGCATCTGGCGCGACACTTTTTAAGAATAGATAATTTTTAAATGAAAAGCGCTGTATTTTTTTTAGTTGAATAAAAAATCATGCGTAGGGGCGAACACACAACAATAACATTTATTATTTTAATAATATCAGAGTTTTTGCTGGAAAACAACCCCTCTGACAAAAATTTTAGAGCTTCTCAGAATGAGATAAAAAGTTTAGTAATTTCACAGTAGCGGAGGGTTAAAAATTACTTTTTATTGGTAGATGGATATGGCAAATGCTACTAGCTCGGAACAATTAGAGGATACGCCTGATGAAACAGTTGTCGGATGAAGACCTAAACTACCCATTTCTATTAGTAACTCAAATGGTTTGTGCTGACCAACAAATTCACAGTGAAGAGTCAAAAGCTTTGCAGGAGTTGGCAGAACAAAGCAAAGTAGGAAAACCGACTCTTGTGGAAATGGAAAAAATTCTGGCTCAGGATGAACAGCAGTTATCTGTAGAAGAAATTGCATTGCGAGTAGCACCAGACCACAGGAATGAGGCAATGTGGCAAATATTGAGCATTGCTTATGTAGATGGTTTTTGTTCGGCATTGGAACGGCAAATGGCACAACAGGTAGCTCACATTTGGGGTTGGTCTGATGGTGAGGTGGAACGACAGATAGAGGAAACTGGTGCTTTTGCAGATACTAGATTTATTGGGGATGGGGAAAAGGAGCAGATATCTTTGGGAGCGAGGATGCTGAAAAATGCTGATTCTTTATTATCAAAAGCTCTAGTGGATAAGTTGGCGACTTTTAGTGGGAAGCAGCAAAAAGTTGAATAACTACGCCGGGAAATGTTAGATAGGAGAAAGCATAATAAACAATAGTGAAAGGAATGAAAAAAATGAAAAAAATAGCGGGAAAAATAATTTTGCTGCTAGTAATCAATTACTTGGCGACATTTATTTTTACATTGGGTTTCATGATTGGACTCGTCTGGGATATTTTTTTAGGGGCAGCAATAGGTTCTATATCTCTTCCTGCCCTTCTTCTACAACCATGGTCTTTTTTTATTGTTGCTATGCCCAAAGCTGTATTTTGGTCGCCTCTTGTGACGACGGGAATCACGATTCTGCTCTACAACTTGGTTGGCAGATCGAAATTCCGGACACCAATCGACTTACTCTTCTCAACTACCCGTAGCCGAATTCGTAAGATCTGCTGGATATCTTTTGTGGTGGTGCTTTTGTCTCTTGGAGTTTCTAGGTTAGTGGATTTTCCACCCATAAGGAGCGGGATTCCAGAATCATCTATTGTGGAGGAAGCAGTTGAAAAAATCTCACCGATTGAAGATTCCAAATACTACTCTAACGGAGCTTTTCTAGACTCAGAATGGCTCTGGAAAGCAAGATTGGATGAAGAACAATTTTTTTCATTGATGTCAGAGTTAAATCTAAAGCCAAAAACCGGATTAACTGAGGAAAGTAATTTTTTTCAACAAGCCCCGTATTGGTGGAATCCCAAGAATTATGAAGGATCTATGGTCTATTCGACTCCTGAGTTTCCTGAGAAAAATCGCGGCAATAATGGTTTCTATGCTTTGGCATTATGGAGTCCAAATGACGAAGTCATGTTTATGTGGATAAAAGATCATTATTTATAAATAAAAATAGATTCTTGTTTGTAATTAGCAAAATTTTACTCCCACTATTTTATAATAGACTGAAAATCACAATCATTTTTTTTTATTTTTTACAAAGTATTAAATTTTGTAAATATTTTTTAACTTGAAAAAAAAGGATACGTTACATGGAGTTAACGCATCCTTTTTTTAGAAACTTAAGGTAGTGGAAATTTTAGGTTTAGGTGAAAAAAATTATTTTTACTAATTAATATACTTTCAACTCTCCCTAAATCTATCTAACCACCAGCAACTGCAGGCACAATACTAACTTCATCGCCATCTTTTAGAGATGTTTTTGTTCCTTCTAAAAATCTAATATCTTCACTATTAACATAGAAATTTAAAAATCTCCGGGGTTCACCTTGGTCATCACAAAGACTCTTTTTAATGCCAGGAAAATTAGACTCCAGAGAATCAATTAACTCAGAAATATTACCACCGTCACATTCAATTTTTGCTTGATTATCGGTGAACTTTTGCAGGGGAGTAGGAATTAAAACTTTAACAGTCATAACTTTAGTAATTCGTTCAGATAGTTAATACTTAGTACAAGTATTTATTTTAGGGGTGGGTTAAGAAATAACTGCTAATAGTTAATAAAAAACTTATGATTCCAAACCCACCATCAGTTGATAATTATTAAACCAAAACTTGTTGCCAATCAAGACGGTCTAATGTTTGAGCGCGTTCCCATGCTCTCTCAAAAGCATCCAATTTTGCATCTATTGTTAGAGGTTCGCCAATTTCACCTTGTACTGCTTCTTGAGTCTTCAAGCCATTACCTGTGATGTAAGCAACTGTAGTTTCTTCTGGGTCAATTTTGCCTGCTTCTACTAACTTTTTCAACACAGCAATAGTTGTACCGCCTGCTGTTTCGGTAAAGATACCTTCTGTTTCTGCCAGTAGTTTAATACCTTCAATGATTTCCGCATCAGTGACAGATTCAATATTACCGTTAGTTTTGCGGGCTAACTCTAGAGCGTAGATACCGTCTGCGGGGTTGCCGATTGCAATTGACTTAGCTATAGTATTAGGCTTAACTGGGGTCACAAAATCACGACCTTCTTTGAAAGCTTGAGCTACAGGAGAACAACCTTCTGCTTGCGCTCCACTGAAACGAACTGCTTTGTCTTCTACAAGACCGACTTTAATAAACTCTTGAAAACCTTTGTATATTTTCGTGAACAGGGAACCAGAAGCAATAGGAGCTACAACATGGTCAGGTATCTGCCAACCTAGTTGTTCGGCGACTTCAAAACCTAGAGTTTTGGAACCTTCGGAGTAATAGGGGCGAAGATTGATATTAACAAATCCCCAACCGTGGGTATTGGCAACTTCACAGCAGAGGCGGTTTACTTGGTCGTAGTTGCCTTTGACTGCCATAACTGTAGGATTATAAATGAGGGTGCCGAGAACTTTACCTGCTTCTAGATCGGCGGGGATAAAGACACAACAGTCTAAACCTGCTTTGGCCGCGATCGCTGCTGTAGAATTTGCTAAGTTGCCCGTGCTAGCACAAGATACTGTAGAGAAGCCTAATTCTCTAGCACGACTGAGAGCAACTGATACTACCCTATCTTTGAAACTTAGGGTAGGCATATTTACAGCATCATTTTTGATGTAGAGATTTTTCAGACCCAAGCGACGGGCTAAACGTTCAGATTTTACTAGGGGAGTCATCCCGGTGCCGACATCAATGACGTTATCAGTTGTGACTGGTAGGAAGTGACGATAACGCCAGATAGATTTGGGACCTGCTTCGATTGTGGCCCGGCTGACAATTTGACTCAACTTCTCGTAGTTATATTTAACTTCTAGAGGGCCAAAGCATACGTCTTCACATATATGTTTGGCTTCTAGAGGATATTCTTCTCCACACTCTTTACATTTGAGCTTTTCGATCGCCGTTTCTGTAGTGTGGATATGGTTATGAGTTGTTGTGGCCTGGGTCATGGTCTTTCTCCCTACTTTTAAGAACTATTCAGCATTCTTTGGATAGTAGCATGGGCAAATTTTCCCGTCAACAATACCCGACTTTTTAAGTCTGGTATGCTTTTTTGAACTAATTTTCGGTATTTAATGCAACAGATTCATTTACATTTTTGGTTGCAAATGTAACATATATTTCCGTAGTTTTTGTGGTTAATGTAGCAAATTTACTAATGTTTTTAACAACGTTTTTTCAGGATTTATCTAAAATTAAGTAGCTTTTATAACTGTTTTTTGAGTTATTTTGTCAAATATAAGTCAGTTTTTACCCATAAGTTAGTAGTGAATGTTACTTGTTTGACTACAGATTGAGTTGTTTATGTAACAATCTTTTTGATAAGTTTAGTAGTAAATGTTACCTATGAAGAAAATATTTTGTCGTAAATGTAGCAATTTATGGTAAAATATTATTAGGAAGTAATTAGCGATCGCCTCGACAAATGTGAGACAAAAAAAAAATCTATAATCTAAAAAAATATCTAAAATCTATATAGAAGCAATTTGGCATCTTTGGCAAGATTAAGTTTGTCATGAATGCAGTCAGAACTCAGAAGTCAGGAGTCAGGAAATAGATAGAAGAAATAGGGACTAACCTGCGCCTTTCGGGTATTTCTTTCAAAGACGCTACAGGTTGAATCATTTCCTCATCTCCCAGTTTCCCAAACTTCCCAAACTTCCCAAACTTCCCAAACTTCCCACTCCTCCGACACCTCTCCCATTCCCTTCTCTCTTTTTAAATAGATATCAAATGGGTTCTATATTGAAAGTCCACCACTCACAGGAGGGATGAAAACAACTTCATCACCATCTTGAAGAATGGTCTCAGGGGACACAAAGTTAAAGTTAATGCCAAACTTAGTCACCTCTTGCCACTTTTGTAGTTCTGGATGTTCGGTGAGGATGTGTTGTAAAACTTGAGAAACGGTAGTTTGTGGGGGAAAGGTGAGTTGAAGTTGGGATACTCCGTAGGCTTCTTGATAGGCAGCAAATAGTTTCAGCGTAATATTTATGGGAGAATCAGACATAATGAGAACAAAGAGATAAACAAACTCTGATTACTATGGTAAAGCGATCAAAGCACTTTCTTTCTATTTTTATCAAAATCAAAAATTATGACGATTTCATTTTATAGCACTCTCAGTAGATACGGCTGTTTTTCAAATTGTTCCCCCCACGGTTTTGAATTAGATGGTTATTTGTGGGCTACTAGCGAACATTATTTTCAAGCTCAAAAATTTGCAGGTACGCCTGATGCTGATGCAGTGCGTCTAGCAGAAACTCCTGGAGCAGCAGCAAATATGGGAGGTGATGACAACAAACCTTTACGCTCTGACTGGGAACAGATAAAATATGAGATAATGCGAAAGGCGGTGCTGAGAAAGTTTGAATCTAATGCCGATATTCGGGAAATCTTGCTATCTACTGGGGATGAAGAAATTGTGAATAAATCTCCAGTTGATTTATATTGGGGTCGGCGAAAAGACGGCACTGGGGAAAATAAGTTAGGGAAGATTTTAATGGAAGTAAGAGAGATATTAAGACAACAAAAAATATAAATAGACCTCTCTGGAAAAGATGGAGTAGGGAGTAGGGAGTAGGGAGTAGGGAGTAGGGAGTAGGGAGTAGGGAGTAGGGAGTAGGGAGTAGGGAACCCACCCCTAATATCAAATCCGTTGGCTTCTGAGTAATATACTTATCGTCAGTCATGGTCAAAAATTACGGTTTGTAGGGGTTTGGTGACCAAACCCCTACAGAGGGCGAATTGTATCGATGCTACCGGATTTGATATATAGCAAAGAGCGCTCAGGTATTTACAATGTCCAGCTCAAAGTGCAATAAGAGAAAAGGTCTACAAAAAATAATGTGTAAATATGCCAGCGCACATTGCTATAGCTGTTATGCGCAAGCCCTAAATATATAAAAATATAGAGACGCGATCGCTCGCGCCTCTAGAATCATTATTCAAATATCTGTGTCACAAATAACTTAATTATTGTGTGATACAGAAGCCTCTTCTACAGAATTATCGCTATGCTGATTTCTCTTAGCAGGACTGTGACTGCGAGAATTCTTAGCTCCACGTTTTTTCAACTTCGGCTTTGGAGTGTCATAAACTAGATTTTCTTCCTCCTGAGCATAATCAGGTCCCATCCAAGCTGGCCGAGTTTCATCGTAAGCGATTTGTAGAGCTGCTGCAGCGATCGCATGGGGATCGTATTCTTCACCTAACTGAGCGATCAAAGGCAAGAAAGAAGCCATCCGTTCTCCACTCAGAGCATCTCGTACTTTATTTTGTAACTTTTGTAGTTGTCGGGCTTCAATTTGAGAACGTTTGGGAATCGAACGAGTTTCCAGATTTTGGCGGAGATGGCGCTCTATCAAACGCAATTTCCGCTTATCCATCGGATGAATCAAAGAAATAGCAGTTCCTTCCCGACCTGCACGACCTGTACGACCGATGCGATGAACGTAACTATCCACGCTATCAGGTAGATCGTAGTTAATCACATGGGTTAAATGATCTACATCTAGACCCCGCGCTGCGATATCTGTAGCTACAACCCATCGAACTTGTTGATTGCGGAAGCGAGTTAACAAACGTTCCCGTTGGGATTGATTTAGGTTCCCGTGATATTCATCAACGCTGTGACCAGATGATTGTAATTGATTTGTTAGTTCTGCTGCAGCTTGCCTTGTCCGGACAAAGATTAAGGCTGCTTCTGGGTCTTCTAGTTCCAGAATTGGCTGTAGGGCTTTTGCCTTCGAGCAACCACGAGGCACCATGTAAGCAATCTGATCGATCCGTTTGGGGGTGGTTTTCTGCTGGGCAACCTTAACTGTAACAGGTGATTGCAGATACTTCTTAATTAGTTTCCGCATCGAGTGATCCATCGTAGCGGAAAAGAAAGCTGTTTGATGTTCGTTGGGCGCTGCATCCAGAATTTTTTCCACATCCTGAATAAAGCCCATGCTCAACATTTCGTCGGCTTCGTCTAAAACTAGCATATTCAAGTTTTCTAGTTTTAAATTATTTCGACTCAACATATCCAAAATGCGTCCTGGTGTTCCTACTACTATATGAACACCTCTTTGCAAACGCCGAATTTGCCCTTCAATGGATTGACCGCCATAAACAGTCAACACATTTAATCCTCGTTTACCAGGACTTCTTTTATCCAGACCACTAATTTGACGAATCGCATCCGTAACTTGCAGCGCCAATTCACGGGTAGGAGTTAAAATTAAGGCTTGGACTGCGTTTATATTCAGATCAATCCGCTCCAATATAGGTAAGGAAAAGGCTGCTGTTTTACCTGTTCCTGTTTGAGCTTGACCTACAATATCAGTTCCTGCCAATAAATGAGGTATTGCTTCGGCTTGAATTGGAGTAGGTTGAGTAAAACCAATTGTTTCCAGATGATTTGCACGTTCCTCTGAAATTCCTAAACTTGCAAATGATAAATCCATTCATTCTCCTAAGTAACTAGTTTACACTTGGTTCCTTTGTCACCCAACTTGGAGGCGGATTTATGCTCAACTATAGCTGCTCATAAGCCCTTGTCACCTATAAGCTATAGCTAATAATCTGATAGTTTATAGATAACAAATTGGTGGAGCAATATGCCTTTGTCACTAATAATCTTCACTAAACTGATAGCATTGGAGTTAAATGCTAACAGTTAAGAGGTGTCTGTGTATTCTCCAAGGGTTTGTTTAACCTCAAGAGATCACAACAGAATAAAGGCCAAATGCCCTGTTCCTTTTCTCCCTAGTTGGGTATATTAAGGAAGGCTTGAGGGACAGATGGAAGATAGACTTGATAATGTCAACCAAATATTTATTAAGAAAAATCAAAAAATATTTGGTTTCGCACTAGCCTAAGTTTCCCTAACTAAGGGTAATAAGCTGTTGTGCAGTTTCAGTTGCCCTTTAGAGAAACTTAGGAAAAAATTTCCTAGTTTTTCTGCCTCTGCGCGTACTCACGTTTTGGCATCAGTCTCAATCAGCACCTGAGATACTTAACAGCTCACTCTCGGTGGCCCCTCTAAAACTTCATAATTATCAACATAATAACAAATTACTTAACATTTGTTATGTTATTTACACATTTTCCTTGATTTACTTTTATTCTTTAGATTTTGTATCTTGATTGTTTGTGATTTTGGATTTTAGACTTGATGATTGTTTGTTGCATGAGGAGGCTTATAGATAACAAAATTTTTTTCCATAATCATCCTATTACTCTACGACACCAAAATTTCTATAGAATTCTGGAATAGAATTTTGGATAGGTAGATTTTCAACTATAGAGTTGGTTTTCAGCGATCCCCAAACAATATTACTGAGCGGATAATTATTGCCGAGCCCTAAATAAACTTGAATCTACATAACCATATAAGTCATAGATATCTGCATCTGTAATAGTTACTGGCACAATAGAACCTAACCTGGCCTCTCCTTGAACATAAACCAGCCCATCTACTTCTGGAGAAAACCTGGCTGATCTACCAATTAAATTTCCTGTTTGCGGATTTTCTTGTTCAATCAGCACATCAACTACTTGCCCTACGGACTTCTGATTCTGTTGCCAGGATATTGGCTGCTGAACTTCCATTATTTTTTCCCTACGGGCCTCCATCTCCGCTTGGGACAAATGATTAGGCAAACTATAGGCAGGGGTTCCTTCTTCTGGAGAAAAAGTAAATACTCCGACATGATCGAACTCGTGACGCTTGACAAATTCTACTAAATGTGTATGATGATCTTCCGTTTCACCAGGGAAGCCCACTATAAAAGTTGTCCGCAACACGGCGTTGGGCATAGTTGCTTTAATTCTATGTATTATATCATCATTAACTTGACCTTGCCAAGGTCTATTCATGGCCCTGAGAATTTCTGGATGAGAATGTTGTAGGGGCAAGTCAAGGTAGGGTAAGACGTTGGGAGTTTCTTGGATGGCAGCCATGACTTGAGGGGTTAAACCAGTGGGATAGGCGTAGTGGATTCTGATCCAAGGTATATCAACTTTGCCCAGGGCGCGGAGGAGTTCAGCAAGTTTTGGTTGGCCATAAATATCGACTCCATAGTTAGTGGTTATTTGGGAAATAAGGATGATTTCTTGGACTCCCTGATCTGCGAGTTGTTGAGCTTCGGCGACAATTGACTCGATGGTACGCGATCGCTGGTTGCCTCGGAGATGAGGAATGATACAGAAAGCGCAGCGATAGTCACATCCTTCGGCAATACGCAGGTAAGCTACGCCTTCGGATGTTGTACGGTAACGGGGGGTAGTTTCGTCAGCGATGTAAGTTGGTTCGGGGGTGACTTCTTTGACGCGATCGCCTGTTTCTACCCGTTCCATGACATCTACTATTTTATGATAATCTCCGGTACCGACGAGTGCGACTGCTTCTGGTAATTCTGCTAGTAATTCTTCTTGGAAGTGTTGCGCCATGCAACCAGCTATGACTATTTTTTTATTGGCGGTTGCTAACTCGACTAAAGTACGGACAGACTCTTCTCTTGCAGCTTGGATAAAACTGCAGGTGTTGACAACAACATAATCTGCTAGTTCTTCGTTCGCATCTACTTGATAACCTGCTTGTACAAGTGAACCGATCATGTGTTCAGTATCAATGCGATTTTTTTCACATCCCAGGTGAGTAAATGCAATGGTAGGTTTTGTAGACATTTTATAGTTATGAGTTATGGATTTTTATAAGGAACAGCTTTTCAATATAGCATATTTATTAGAGTTGTTGGGAAAGAGGGAGTAGGGAGTAGGGAGTAGGGAGTAGGGGTGAATAATTAATGATTTATTCACGATAATTGATTTTATTTTGAATAATAGAAGATGTCTATTAGCGTGCATCTCAATTTTGAAGAAAGGCAAAAATTTATAGTTTTTAGGGAACAGAGAATAGGGAATAGGGAATAGGAAAAAAGTATTAAAGCCAAAAATTTATAGTTTTTAGGGAACAGGGAATAGGGAATAGGAAAAAAGTATTTTTGTCTTTTTGTCAATAATATTGTTAGCATTCAGCCGTCAGCAAGTCTCCTCTGGAGGAACTGCGTTTTTTCCTGACGGAAATGTGCAGGATTCCGCAGGAAATGCTTAGATAATCAGGACTTACCCATAAAATCTATACCTAGTAGGGGCGGTTTCCTAACGGAATGCTCCGCAAACGCGAACCGCCCCTACATATTGTGTATATTTTCATATTTTGCGTAAGTCTTGATAATATTAAGATGCACCCATTTATTATGCTTGAGTTTTATTGGCAGTAATTAGAGTTTTTTTGCTAGAAACTGGGGGGATAATTGTTGGCTCCAGGATATTTTTTGGAGAATTTCTAGATGAGATTTCTTGATGATCAATAATTTTATTTGTTAATGTTGTAAGTTGATTTTGGATTTCTGTAAGTTGCTGTTTTTTTTCGGCAATCATTTGTTTTTCTAAGAGTATTTGTTCTTGAGTTTCTTGTTGGATTTTTTCTTGTTGTTCTAGGAGGTTTTCGTAAAGGAATATTGCCTGTTCAATTGCTTTACTTGCTACTTGAAATTGACTGTATAAAACTTCAGCAATATTTTCACAAATCCGATTAAATATTTGGTCAGTAGATTTCTGGAAATTTTGAAAACAGGCATCATAAACTTGCTGTTTAATCTTATTTTCGAGGTTATCACGGTCATTACTCATACCAAAAAATGAGCCAATTAAAGCTACGGCACCTCCTGTTAAGAGTACAGGTAAAAATCCTACTCCAGTAAACATCAACAAAGCACTTGCTGTTAAACCACCTAATGTTAAATTTTCCCATAAACTATTTTTTTGATGATGCCGATCATTTCTGTCTAAATTACTTACTGAAGAAATATCAAATCCATCAGCTTTGATACTTTCAATTGCCCAATCAAATTGCTCATTCAAGTTAGAATGTATTTGACAATCTACTGCCTGTAAATCCATTTTGATAACTTCTAAATTTTCGCATACTTCTTGAGTTAAAATTTGCAGATTCTTGACTACAATTTCTTTCACCTCTCGATTACTCCAGTTTTCTAATTCAGCTCCCAAAGAATTTGCAAATTCTTCTGCATAATCTTTAATAACTTTTTCTTTATCCCAGATTAGAGAATTTTCTGAAGACCATTTAATAGTTGTTGCCTCTAAGCGATCGCCCAATCCTGGTACCCATTTATCCCAAGCTTCAGCAGCTTGTTTAATACTCTCATTTTTCAATTTTTCAGTGGTTGATAAAATTTTGATATCTCTTCCACTAGCTGACTCTATTTTTGCCAAGATTTCTACTCTTGTTTCGACAGATAAATATACTTTACCATCTAAAACTTTTTCGGCTTGATCTAATGCTTTTATACCCTCAGAAATCAAAGCATTAATCTTAGTAAAAATTTGCTGAATTGCTACAGCACCCCGCTCAACAGTTAGAAATTTTTCTATCGACTGTGTGAAATTATTAAAGTAGGTCAAATATTCATTTGATTCACCTTCTAAAATTGCATCCAAAGTTGTTTGAGCAGAAATAAAATGTAAATGACTCTGAGCAGCAATAATCGGTTTTTCACCAAATACTAATTTTTCTAATCGCTGCCGAATTTGCTGCCGAATCTTTCTACTTCTGATTAAATCAATAAAATTTACTAAGACAAATAAATTATCTGCTGGTAAATTAATTTGATGATTATTTAACTGTAGTTTTATGCTTTGAATTAACTCTCTTTCACTTTTAGTTAGTGGACGGGAAGCATTAGTTAAGAAAATAACTGCATCTGTATCTTCTAATATTTTTTTAGTAATATTTTTACGGTCTGGATGTTCATTTAAACCGGGAGAGTCAACAATTTCTACTCCACTTTTACATAACTCTAAATCTGGATGTTCAAAAAATATTGATTTTATCTGAGAGTCAGCTAATTCTTGACTCAAATTTCCTAAAGCTGCTGTTTCGGAAATAGTAACTTTTGAGTGATATTCTTGCAAAGGAATTTCTGATTTTTTCCCATCTTTATAATGACAAACAACCCGTTTTTGTTTGCCATATTTTAAAACTGTAATTGTGCTACTACAAGGAATTTCTCTGACTGGTTGAATTTCCTCTCCAAATAAAGCATTTAATAAGGTTGATTTACCTTGACTAAATTCTCCAATCACTGCAATTCGGAATTTTTGGGATTGGATTTTTTCTAAGATTTTATCTACTTCGGAGATTAAAGTATGAGGCAGTAAATCTTGGTCTGTTGATGCTTCAACTATTTGATAAGTTTGATGGCAAATATTCTCTAGTTCTTGTCTATATTGTTGAAACTCTTTTAATCTTGGATAGACAATAGTTTGTTTTAATTTATTTGTTTGATTTTGTTTTTTCTGATAACTGGGTAAAAGTGAATTGAGCATTTCACTAGCAGCTTTCACAAAAATATTATCTAACTGATGGAAACGTGCTGGATTAAGTAAATATTTTAGCTCTTCGATAGATTCTTTATCAATATTTTCTTGATCAATAAATCCTGCTGCTAAAACTTGTAGACGTTGGCTCTTAATACCTAATTTATTCCCTACAACTTCTAGATATTTTTTCTCCCTTACATCCATATCTCCATCCGCAGCAGACATTTCATAACCAAAGCTAATTAATAACAATTTTTCGGGAGTGGAAAGAGGAGAAATTAATGTCAAGATAGTCTCAATTTTTTTGTAAAGCTGTTGCTTAGATACTCCATGAATCATTAATTTAGTTAATTCCAAGACATTGCTTTGAGGAGGGATAAATTTATGGATGGTTATTTTCAGTCTAGCTTTTTCTTCTTCTACTACTTTTCCATCTGCATAGATAACACCTATGAGTATTATTACTAGATTTGCTAAAAATAAGACTGGTGGCGTAATATCCTTTTTACTTAGTTTTTTTCCTGTAATTAGAGAGAGTAATTCTACTGATTCGGCGCTAATTTTGGTAATATCCATGGGTTTGTAGATGCGATAGTTTAGTGATGTTTTCTAATTATACTTAAGTAGAAGTTATGAGAAAGTAAAAAAATGTACAATCAATGTCAAGGATGATAAAAATCTTAATTTCTCTATAAAAAACTATACTAAATGACTTATATGAGAGATAAATTAACAAAAAAGTTAGGGAGATCAATAATTATAAGTAGCTTTTCTCAGAGAATAAAATATGAAGATAGCTGTAATTAAATTTTAAATAAGGTATACTAGATTAGTTATCTAATTTCGAGTTGAAAAGTTATAAATAATAAACAATTAAGATATACTCATCAAAAATGATTTGTCATCAAACCCCTACAGTTTTTGATGACAAATCCCTTTTTCATTTCTAGTAGGGGTTTGGTCTCGAAACCCCTAAAATAAAATATGATTAATAATTAATAATTACCTCTGATTATCAAGAATATGATTGGCTGAATTTTTTTTTATCCATAAATGAAGAGGTTTTATATCTGAAATTTCAGGTGAAATTCGGAGCAAACTTGGTTTTGATGATGAGATTTTGTAGGGGATTTCTCATCAAGATGAATTACATTTACGATATTTACGATATTTACGATCCCCCTAAATCCCCCTTAATAAGGGGGAATTTGAGAGTTATCCCCTTTTCAAGCTATGCTTTATAAACATTTTTCTTAAAATAAAACGTAGACATTAAATAGAAGTTATGTGTAAGACTGATGGCGGCTTTTTGCGGAGAAAAGTGTCTAATTCAATACACTATGAGTGAAGAATGTAGACAAAATTCTTACTCCCCTCTCTTCCCCCTGCTCCCCCTCTCCCCACCCTCCTACAAAGGTTTCACGAGTTCCTGATAAAGGATAGCTTTTCCAGGGGGGCGGGGGGATGTAAAACTGTACCTCATAAATTAGAGAAGTGCTATATGATATTTTGAGGGTAAATTTTCTGATGGAATTTGAGGCGATCGCTCTGGGGATTTTATTTAAGTTAATGGCAGTTTAGCGACTCTCATTAATTTGACTGAGAATTGTTTGAAGTTGGTTTTGTAATTCTGTAAGTTGCTGTTGGTTTTCGGATATAAATCCTTTTTCTGTTTCGAGTTTTTCCTTGGTTTCTTTGTTTGTTTTCTCTTGTTGTTCGAGAAGGTTTTCGTAAAGGAATATTGCCTTATCAATAACTTTACTGACTGAGTTACAATTACTATAAAAAACCTCTGTACTATTTTCACAAATTCGATTAAATATCTCTTCAGCAGATTCATCAAATTTCTCAAAACCTAAATCATATACTTGCTGTTTAACTTCAATTTCAGCATTTTCTGAATAAGCACCAATACCAAAAAATGACCCTATTCTAGCGACAGCTTCTGTTCCGAAAAATATAGGCACACCTATCAAAATATCAACCCATGAACTATTATTATCATCACCTTCTACTAAATTATCTAATGAAGTCAGATTAAATCCATCTTTTTCCAGATTTTCAACTGCCAGATTAAATTGTTCATTCAAGTTAGACTGTATTTGAAAATCTACCTCCTGTAGATTCATGCTAATAGCTTTTAAATTTGGATAGACTTCCTTGCTAAAAATCTGTAAATTATTTACTACAATATCTCTTATTTCTGTATTCGTTAAATTATTTAATTCAGTTAAAAGAGAACTTGTAAATTCTTTATTGTAATCTTGGATAACTTTTTCTGAGTTCCAAAGAAGCGAATTTTCCGAATGCCATTCAGAACTTTTTGCTGCTAGGCGATCGCCTAATCCTTCTGACCAGTTATCCCAAGCTTCAGCAGCTTGTTTAATAGTATCATCTTTCAGTTTTTTGGTAGATAATTTAATTTTAACTTCTCTCCCACTTGCTTCTCCTATTTTTTCCAATATTTCTTGTTTTGCTTCTTCAGATAAATTTATTCGACCATCTAAAACTTTTTCAGCTTGCTCTAATCCTTTTATTACCTCAGAAATAAGACTATTCATCTTATTCCCAAACTGCTGAATTTCTATCATACCTCGCTCAACAGTCAGAAAACTTTCTATGGAGTTTCTGAAATTATTAAAGTAAGTCAAATATTCATTGTCAGAAATTATCGAAAATACCGACACAAACTTAACTCTCACAGAAACACCAGAACAACAAATTTATGAAGACTTAAAACAAAAATCTCATCCCCTATCCTTGCAAGACCAAATATCATTTTTAATGAAACCAGAATTAAGGAAACAATCTGAATCTTATATCAGTCAAGAGTCAGTTAAGGCAAATTACAAAACCCTGGGATTATCCAATTTACAAACCGCCTCAAATATGACCATTGCAAATCTTTATTATTATTTTAAAATTCGAGACAAATCAGAAACAAAAATAAGAGAAAATATAGTAGCAGCATAGACATATTTGCTGAAATTTTTAGGTAAAATCAAAAATAGAGTTAGGAGACAAATACTATGTCAGACCTAGACCGTGGAATCATGAAATTTAAGGGAGCAGATACTCCCACTGCAATCAGCATTTCTGCCATCCTCATTCTCGGGGGTATAGTCTTTCTCCTGTTGTGGGGACTGAGTACCGCTTATACAGTTAGTTAGCTGATACTAATGGAAAGTTTCAAGAGATGTTCTTCTAGAAGAACGTCTCTTGCTTCGTGTCTAAAGTCTAAAATTAATCAGGTTACTTGTACTAGCATTACTGTGAAATATTGAGACAATATAGCAATCCTAAATTATTTGTAAAAAATCAAAAAATCGATAAAAATCCTGAAACTCTTACCCCTGTTCCCTATTTTCTAGGATATTTTTTTCACAACCAAAATAGGAATGCTATAGTTATTTTGATCCAATGTAATGTAGAGATAATATAATTGCCAAAAATTGGCGTTGCTGAATCAAGGTATGAAAATAAAAGTTGAACAATCTCAACTATGTTGTTATTCAATAGTTTAGCAATTACCAAAAATTAACTATGAATCTAAAGAACTTTGGAAAAATACGTGATAATTTACCCTCATTCTCATAAAATTCTGCTATAGGCTATAGATTAGGGGGAATAATAAATATAAATCTCCCAATCCCAATCATAACTAAAGTTGTTTCTACTTGTTGCTGATTTGGGAAAGTTTGAGCATTATATTAGTTGAATACAAATATCAGACAAATCAATTAGGAGCTTGATTTAGATATGACCACTGAAAAAAAAAAGATAATCTCAGTCCCAAAGTATTAGGCGTATTAATGGGTTTGATGGTTATTTGTGGCTGGGCTTTTGCACAGCCTAATGCTTTTAAACGCCCTAATATTGGTGTTCAAGCAACTGAAGATGTATACTCCGACACAGAAGAAACAGCAGAAATTGAATCAACAGAAACATCAGAACTAGACTCTACAACTACTACAGAAACACCAGAAACCGACGAGACAACTACAACTACTGCTTCCACAACGGAGTCTATAACTACTACCGAAGTACCGGAAACCGAACAGACAACTACAACTACTGCTGATCCAATTTCTAGTTCCCCATCCCCAGTAGTATTCTCTGGAGAACAGTCAACTACAGATATGACTAATACCGCCACTAGTTCTGAAGCAGAAACAACAACAAAAACTCCAGCTACTGACTCAACTATATTAACTACTGCAGCACAACCAGAAACAGAGTCTCCTACTGTCGAACAGCCTACCACTGATATGGCTGCTAATGATATGGTTGCCACATCTGAGTCACAGACTAAGACTCTTAATCAACCAGAAACTTTAGGTAAAATAGAATTTGAAATTAACATAGTTGAATTATCTCCCCAAGCAGAGGAAAATATTCAGGATATGATTTCTAAAATTAAGCAGTATAATCCTGATGAAGTGGTCATTAGAGTAGAAGGTCATACATCCAGTATTGGTGGAGCTGAGTTAAATCAAGAGATTTCCCAAGACCGAGCAAATGTAGTGGTAGAATACCTTAAACAACAGAATATACCATATCAAGTTGTGGGTGAAGGAATGGGTTCTTCTCAACCTTTATCTGGTACTGATCCCGCAGATGATGTTAATCAACGCACAGTAATTATTCTCAGTCCTAATAACTAATTATCTAGTTAATTTGAATTTTTACCTTTATTTTTATGCTGGCAGACTTTTCATTTAAGAATTTTCTGTCAGTGTTTTTTGTATTTAAGCTATTTCTGATAGATAGAATTTATAGCAATATGATTTAATACCATTTTTATAAAATATTGCTACATTGGTTGATATCGAGGGGTTAGGTGGTAAGAATGAGAGAAAAAAACTACAAAGTTTCCAATCTTTTGATGCTCGGATTTTACTGTAACAACCCCCGTCTCTGCGAGGACATGGCTTTCTTGAATTTGGTATAAGTTTTGAGATATTGGACACTCTGAGGGAACAGGGAACAGGGAACAGGGAACAGGGAACAGGGAATCAGAAAAAAATGTATCTTAATGAATGAGATAACTGCTATATTCTACACTTTTAAGTAACAACTTATTCTAGAATAATTAAAATATAGCTTGAGTGGAACTAAATTAAATGAGTCGCAAAAAACCTTTTTCTCCAGAACAGTTTAAACTTTTATATTCTCAAGTTCCCAGATTAGTTGTAGAATTAGTTGTTAAAACTGAAACTGGTGTTGTATTAATTCTCAGAAAAGATGCTGCTTGGAATAATTTGTGGCATATTCCTGGAGGTACAGTTTTTTATCAAGAATATATTGACGATGCTATTCAGAGAATTGCACAGGAAGAGTTAAGTATTACAGTTACAAAACAAAAGTTATTAGGTTATTTAGAATATCCTAGTGAGGTGAAAGAACGGGGTTTCGGTTGGTCGGTAGGATTAGTTTTTTTATGTGTTGCAAATTCTCCGCTTCCTCCAGAAAATCAAGAAGCAGAAGAAATACAAGTTTTTAATTATGTTCCAGACAATATTGTTGAGGAACATAAAAGTATATTGAATGAAGTTTTATCTGTTTAATTTTTTAATTATAGCGTTTCTCAAGCTGGTGAGGTACTGTTATATTTTTGTCTTTTTGTCTTTTTATCTTTTTATCTTTTTATTCCCTGTTACTTCAAACAAACAAATGAGCGTACCTCACTAATATGGGAATTGCTAAGTAGTAGTGCCAAATAAATTTCCTAGTTGAGATAGAGGACAGGGAAGAGGGAGGAAGAAATCAAGACAACTATTTCTCACTTAAAAATCTAGGAATATATTTACCTAAAAT
>JASJEE010000052.1 GCA_030064835.1 Microcoleaceae cyanobacterium MO_207.B10
GTAATACCAATTTGATAAATGTTTGCTACAAATATCTAGGGGAATTTTTAGGAGTCAGGAGTCGCATAGGAATGGCTTTAATACCATTTTTTATGCCTTAAATCATCTTTTTTGTCAAAAAGACATCTCTAATCAAATCTTTTTATCGCCCTTACTATTCGTAACATTCTTTTTTCAAAATGGTATAACATCAAATAGAGTAATTTTTAGAAAAAATTGGCCCTGTCGTTAACCTGGGATGGTTTTGACAGGGCAGTTATTTTATGGTAAGCATAGACTTATCCTCAACTACAGTTTAACTGATGAAGTTGCATAATTTTTCTACCAACTAGCAGGCTCTGGGCAGTTATCTCCTTCAGTCGTTATCATACTGCCAAGAATGGTTTGAACTATGACACACCTTTTTGCGCCTTTGCCATCTGCTATGGCTGTTGTTATTGCAAAAGGAAGGTCATTCTCGTTCTCGATAACACCCAAGTTATTAAAGGTTATTTCTTGTGTAGGTGTGGTTTCAAAATCTGTACAACTATCGTCCGTACATTTGCCTGTAGCCATAGCCACCATTCCAGTTTTGATTTCTCCATTCGCATTTAATTTCTCGTCTGCTTTGTCAGTAATACTGACTACTGGCGGATCTTCAGCTAAGTTAAAAGTAACTGTCACATCTTTCTTATTCAATTTTGCATTACTTTGAGCTGACCTCAACGCTCGAAATACCCCATCGTTAATTGTGCGGGTGCGTTGTCTGCTAGTAAATGCTAGCCAACCGGGA
This sequence comes from Microcoleaceae cyanobacterium MO_207.B10, assembly GCA_030064835.1. Taxonomy (GTDB): domain Bacteria; phylum Cyanobacteriota; class Cyanobacteriia; order Cyanobacteriales; family Microcoleaceae; genus JASJEE01. The sequence goes on from JASJEE010000052.1 coordinate 773, forward strand.
ACGGCGATCGCTGATAATATTCCTATTATTAAAACTACTACCGTTAGTTCTATCAAACTAAAGCCAACATTAGCTTTTTGACTATGGTTATATGCCCTTGGGCGAATATACTGTGATAATACTAGTAATATTTTTGGTTTCATATTATTATATTTGGGTATAGTGGGTAGCCTGTATCTAGTTATGGTTATTCTTTTCCGAAACTACTACGGGCTCCCACTTGGGCTGTTGCTGTTGGACAATAGGTAGGAGAATTAGTACAATCAGTATTTGTTTGAATACGACGTAAGGCATTGCCTTGAATCGTAATTTGAGCTAGTTCATTATTGTCTACCGAATTTAGCTCAAAAGCTTGTATATAATTAACCAACACTGCTACTGGATCAAAATTTCCAGCACCTTTGACAAGCTCTCCAGGTGTTTCTCTGTTTGAAAAATTATCTTTATTGTAACCATTTCCAGGTGCTTCTCCAATGTAGTTACCCAAACTATCAGTAGGGTTGTCATTAATTTCAACTCTAGCTATCCTAGACGGGCAAGGTGTCTCGTCACACCAAACAGAACTAGCGCTTGTTTCGTCTATTTGGTAATAAGCAACTAACGAATATACAAATGTATCATCTAGACAATCATTGTTATCAGTAGGAGTACAATTATCAACAGGTAAAACGTTGTTTTCATATTTACGTTTCCAAAATACAAGTTTCGGTGTACCTACATCAGTTGGTATAGCCACATCCCCTGTTGCTTCTGGAGCTGCACCACAGGAGTCTGCATTTCGATTTTGAATGCAGCTAACTTCATCTGGAGTGTAGATATAAAACGCCTGACTCATATCCTGAGCAATATAGTCAATTGCTGCCTGTAGTTCCTGTTCGCTGTTAGTCTTTGCTTGTTCCCTGACATCTCGATTGAGAATATCCACGACAAAAGTCAAAATTGGTACAATGATTATTGTTGCCACAATTGTTGCTACTAGCAGTTCAATCATGGTAAAACCGCTAGTAGATTTAGATGGATGTTCCCTTTGCCGATGTTGTGCTTTTAGGAGTGAGTAGAGTAAAGTTTTCATATTATCCTATTTATTGATTTATGCTGTTTAACCCGTAACTAACTATCTATCCAGGAAATCTTTATAGTTGTTAAACGACCTTGTATTTGGTGCTATTTCTGTAACAGTTACAAATAGGGGTTTTTCAGTAGTTCCATCTCTAGTTGCTAATCCAGTATTGTTAACAGTAGTTGTGGGAAGCTCAGTTGATATCTTACTTGCATCTTTGAAAGCACTAGCTCTGTATACTCTTACAGATAAAAGATAGCCTATTTCCGCCATTGCTTCTGCATTATCGCTTGCTGCTGCTAACTCTTTCCTATAGCCTTCTGGTTGTGTATCTGGATCGAGAACTGCTGCCGCATGAACCATCATATCTGTAAGACTATCTGATGTACAACCTCCGCCATCACCATCAACACAGTAAAAAGTACCTCGGTCTACTGTAGGATTATTACAATATGGTGCAGAGTCTGTTGGAGTGCAAGAAGAAGAAGAAGACAAAGTACCTACACCTATTAAGGTTTCATCACCTATAAGTTTCCCTGGAGCAGGTATAGTTCCCGATCTTACACCGTCAATATAACTCCTCCCTGCTTGCACTGCCAGTTCAACCCGTCGCGCCTGCACTCGCGTACCTACAGATAAAGCAATGATAGGAGCAATAGCAGCCATGAGAGTTGATACCATAATCATTGCTACTAACCCCTCAATAATGGTGTAGCCTGCTTCTGGGGATTTAGAGTTCTTTCGTTTTTTTGTGAGTCTCATTATAAGTTGCCTCTTAATTAGGTTTTTAGTCATCGTAGTCAGTACAGTCTACTCCAACGCGACTGGTTATATCATTACCAGTCTCATCTTCAGCACATAATAACGCTTCAATCCAAGGGTCGTCGCGACCTACTTCTCGGTAAAATTCGTCAGGTTTAGCATCTGAAGATGGAGAAGAGAATTTTTGGGCAAACAGGTCTGGTGATTGAGACAGCAACCCAACATCAAAACCCCAGTTACGATTAGGCGGTGCTTGGAAACCTAAGATACCTCCAGCTGCACCACTGTTATATTTCTGTGGGTATCCAAATAGAGTTGATATTGCCTCATTAGTAACATCTTCCCGCTTCAACTGCTGTTGTGGGGCTGTTGCATACTTACTACGTCGTAACTGAATGAACGATCCCGATATATTTGTGGCAGTTTGAGTTGGTTTTTGCCAGTTTTCTTGGAAGCGGACAAAGTTTTGCAGACCGCCGTTACTCTGACCAGGACGGGAGGGAGTATCACCTGCTGCTGTCACTAGGTTAAATGTTGTTTCTGTTGCTCGTACCATCCATCCTGTATTGTTTGCTGCATCACCATCTCCGTCGTCTATGTCTTCTGCTCCGGCGTTTGCAGCATCGGGTTCGTGTATTTGCAATACAGGGACTAGGCTGGGGTTGCCTTGGTTGGTTATTGCTCTGATGTCAACGCCTGTTTGTACATTACCGATACTACCTAGACCACCAGATCCAACTCCTCCGTTAAATCCTAAGAAGCGACCTCCTAAAATTTTGGTGTGTGCGCCAACCGTAAGAGAGTTACCTGTTGTGTTGTTTCCTATAAAGTTACCTGCAAGGAGATTTGGCGTAGTCACGGCAGCAGCCTGAAAAGTCATACCAGCATCAGAAACCCAGAAAATGTTATTGGGATTAACCCCACCTATCAACTGTAAGTTAACGCCGCTACCAAAGGTTATTGCTTGTCCTGCAGGAGATGCAGGAACTCTTAGTACAAAAATATCGTTTGAATCACCTTCAAGTGTAATTGTTGTTCCTGCTGCAATAGTACCACCTGAAATTTCGTAGACTACCATACCATCTTCATTGGTATCCCCTGCTAAGGTAGTTCCACCACTACTTATGGTAGGATTGCCACCTGCAGTAGTATCATCTGAAGCATCTAACCCCATTAGAGCTTGCCTAAATTCTTGAATTTTTGTACTCGGAATATTTGGACATCCACTACTAGGCGTTACAGTTATCCCTTTTTCTTTGTTGATCGCAAAATAGTCCTTGGAACCTACTCCATTTGCATCTGCAATACAGAAAGTATACCTGTAAGCATCATTGTTATTGTCGGTGGTTGTATCATCGGTCAAACTAAAACCATTGATTTCTGGTGTAGGAGGCAAAGGTAGCTTGTTACCACTGTTATCGCGATCGCTTTCATCGTATGACAAATAAAACAAATGTTCATCCGCAGCATAAGTTGCATTTGTAGTTGGCGAATCACTTTCGGTAGTAGTTCTAAACCAAAGAACGTTGTTTTGGTCGTCACGAGGTAGAGGATTTGAGGCGCTACTGCCATAAGGATATGCTCGAACATTACCACTATCATCGACTCCTATTGGAATTGGTCTTTTGTCTTCGTCCATTTCCAACTCACCGTACTTGTTTCTCAGATATGCCACCCGCCGGGGAAAGCGCTGCACTGGATCAGGAATAGTTGCAGTTGTACCTGATTCTAAGGAACTTGCTGCAATAGTAGTATCAAGAACTTCTGTCTCCAAAGCTATGTTATCTCTGAGATAAACATTTTCAAAGTAATTATCAGTACCGTCATCAAAACCGTTTCCACTATCTATTAATAAGTCATAAAGCTTGAGATTATTAGTGACATCTACCACCCAATCATCAGGTTCGCAAGCAGAAACAGGCAACTTCGGACAAACCTCCATCACATATTCTGGGAACTTGTCGATGCGTCGCTGCACCGGAGTCACAAAGTTGTTGAAGTAGGAACTATTAAGTTGGTTATTGGGACCAGTGTAACTAGCATCCGTATAGGTTGAACCATCAAAAGTCGCCCCACTGCTCAAACCATTGGTAGCATAGTTGTTGGCAAAGAACCCATTAAACTGACGCTTTTGCTTGATTGTGACTGGGTTAACCTCAGACCCAATATTCCCGCCCGAATTATTCCTCAAATCAAAGTCTCCCTCATTCCGGAAACCAGGACGCCAACTATTAGAAAGGAGACTCAAAGAATCTGCCAGAATATTAACAGGACGCCAGTTATCTCCTGCAGTACATTGACTCAACCTGGGGTCGCCACCACGACAAGCAAAGTTACCATCCAAACCATCACGACTGTAAAAGTCTCCCCAGTCATCATCTAGTTGGTCAGTAAACTCCTCAATTTCATCCTGAGAACTGTTGGTATGGAGGTTAAAATCTCCTTGGATATAAACTGGCAAGTTAGAAACCAAAGTCAACCCCTTTTCCTTAGTCACTTCTTCAGGAGTCATAGTGCCAGGTGCTGGTCTTGCTACTGTTTCGCCATTAATCAGCATGATGCCATTAGGACGACGAGTTGGGTCTAGCTTATAATCGTAAGGACTATTAGCCAGGTCTTCATTGCTGGTACTATTAGGGTCGCTGCGATCAGGCAGAGCATCATCGCGACTGGCGTAGATAATACCGCTCAAAGGAAGTAAGTATTCGTTATTGTCTCTTCTCGGACCTACTGAAGTAGTAGGTGTAAAGGCTGCAGTTCGCAGTAAGTTCAAATCTAACTGAGTAGCCCGAATTTCTAAAGGTTGACGCTCTTCGAGAGATAAATTAGAATCTGTTGTCAGATCGACTTCTTGAACGTCTGTATCCCCATCTAAATCGAAAATAGTAAAAGTTTCATCAATATCGGTGGTAGTTGTGTTATCTGGGTCACTAGCCTTAATTTGTCTGGCATCCAAGAGTGAAACTTCCTTAATCGCTCCAGGAGGAATATAAGTTGGCGCTGTTCCCAAGGGAACTTCACTGTCACCCAGGATACCCAAAGCACACATAGTAGAATCAAATGCTGCTTGCTCTGATAAGCTGCGAGCGGCATCCGCTTTTTGCAAGGCATCTCTAAGCTTCTCATTAACAAAGCGACCGTTAGGAAATACCATATTTGCTTGATCTGCCAACTTACCTAGTAACCCGCTACCCGAAAATAGCTCTGTTGTACTGTCATAGGTAGCAGCATCCTTTCTTTCTCCTGGAGGACCATATACGATACCATTAGTAGTGCTATCTGAAGTCGCAGCCGTCGCACTTGTGGAAGGATCGTAATAACTACTAACACAAGCTATAGGAGCTTGGCTAGAATCGTCAGTATCGTTAATAAAGTCATTGGCATAGTGATAAACTGCAGTTGCCCGCATTCTCAGGTCGCCTTTAGCATACTTTTCTGTACTAGGATCAATGGAGTCAGTAGCTGTCACAGTTTTGTCTACATCTGCATATACTTCATTAGACCATTTTCCACTTTCATTATCAAAGACTTTGGAATTTGGGGCAGGTGACATTGGCATCGTATCGGGCCAAACTACAGTAAACCCATCTGGATTAGTTGGTGGAGGTGGCAAGAAAGAATTTTCCCGCTCGTAAACTCCCGCCCCAGTAATGACTCGCAAACCGCCGATACCATCAAGAGCAGCCTCCGGTTCAGTAGCAGCAGCATCTTCCCAAAAACCATCTCGGTCTGTAGAACCGACATCAGCAATAGTAGCTACTCTAGACTTACGAGTACGATCTGGATCTAGATTATCTGGATTTGAATCTTGTATCTTATTTCCGGCTGCATCTAACCATTTAGTAGTACCATCATCAACGTCCTGTTGAAAATCACTAACAAATGTAGGATTTTCAACATTTGTATTATCCCATATTTTTTGTGGTAAGTTATTTCCTACTAACACGCGATCGCCGACAAAATTTTGTACGCCATCGTTGTCTTCGACAATATCTGGATGTGTGGCTATGAGTTCATCCAGGTCGAGAGTCAAATTTGTTGGACCCCCTGTTTCACCAGTGTTGATATCGCCATTTGTAGGCAATACCCAAGCATCTATGGCAGGTCGCAGTTCCTCACCACTGCCAGCTATTAGTGTAGTAGGTTGAGTTTCTTCTACTCCTTCCGCCACTTCAGCAAAAGGAACTTTTCTAACTCTTTCTTTAAAATAAGTTTCTAAAGCATTTATTCTTGCCTGTGGTTTATTACTAGATTCCTTGATATTGCTTATAACCTTGTCGGGATCTGCTTGGTTGGCATCATCATCTGTTGGATCGTCATTTGCCTGGTCATCATCCTGCTCGGCAAACCCATATCCATCATCTTCAGGGCTGTCTGTATCAGGGAAAGCAGCTATTTGAGCATCTACCAACCATTGAATTCGCTGTTGAGAAGCCTGACTATTATACGCTGCTTCCTGTGCAGAATTAGTTGTTACAGATTGATGCGTTTGGGTTATTCTAGCATCTCCATCGTTTACTTCTACATTCTTACCTTGCTGTAGGTGAACGTCTATGTCCGTAGCACCATCTCGTTCTACCAGTCCGTTAATTACGTTACCACCAACAAGAATTTTACTATTTTCTTCGTCCTCATAAAAGCAAGAATTTCTACTACTTACCAGATATAAATCTATATCGTTATCGTTTGTGGATGAAATTATTAAATTACCATTAGCTTGAATCCGACCGTTGAGGCGAAAATCTGGACCAGGAGCAATTTCTAAGTCGTCTTCATAAACAACCGCATTATTAGTTAGGGGAATTCTACTCCAGTCTTGCTGATATTCGAGAGCTGAGTAACCAGTTGTTCCGGTGAAAGTTTCAAAATTAGTAGGGTCGTAGTCTCCTGTAACTTCTGACAAATTATTGATAGGAACAGTCACAGTGTAAGTAAAGAAACTTTTTTTAAGTTTGCTACCAGACTTGTACCAACCAGAATCACCCACTAAGCTAGTGCTAGTACCTGCTATAACTTGACACTGTTGATTTGTCGAACCCGCCACTGATGCCATCGGTGGCGTTCTAGCATCTAGGGGAGTTCTCGCCCATGCAAAACCTTCGCCTTGTCGTTGGGGAGTGCGGAAAAAGATACCATATATAGTAAAACTATCGTATTGACCGTTATTATCAGTGTCTACTGGAAACCGCCAAGCTGTTTCCGTTATTTCATTGTCTTCTATCGTCGTTAGGTCTCCATCATCTCCCGCTTCTTCAAGAGTATTCCCTCTAATTTTGTAACCAACTCGCAACCTTTGCTCATCACCAAAAGTATATTTGTCTCCCCCTATTGTTGTAGTAAGTTCCAAATACAAAGCGTCGTCTGTAGGAGTATCTGTAGTTGGTGGGTTAGTAACCAATAATTCTTCTAATTTTGCCTTAGCTCGATCCAGCGCTGGTGCTGCAGCATTTAGTACCGCCTGATTTACCCTAACATTTCTGGCATCTTCAACCCGATTAAAAGACCGTAAACTAATAGCTATAGTTAATAAAATTACTACCAACATCACCATTGTCACAGTTGGTAGCACAAAACCTGCTCCCGACGGACCGGGGAGACGTTTATAACTCATTAACCTTCGCAATACCTTCCGGATTACCCTTTTGGTAATGAGTTTAATATTTATATACATTTGCTTGAGAATATCTAGAATATATAGAATTATTTTAGTAAGATTAGGTTTTCTCATTGATGCCTCCCCTATGTGGGACTGACAGCGACCGCCTTATGGCCACGCTTAGTTATTTTAATTTTGTTATGATTATTTTCTACTCCTATTATAATTCCCCACTTTTCCAGTGAGGATAACAGGGGCAGTCAATTCGTTTTTGACAGTCCGGATCGGGGTTTGACTTAGTTAGCCAGACCCTAGCTTTTTATTTTGTAATTTTATCTAGTATTTATCTCAACGTTGGTTGGAGACCCGCGCTCTCCCGTAGGGGAGCGTCGGGAGGAAAACCAATCAATGTTGCGCTTTCACACATAATCTGTTAAACTATCAAAGCAAATTAAGTAAACAGTAGATGGTTGAAAAAGCGTACAAATTTAGATTTTATCCAACTCCAGAACAGGAAAATCTGTTGCGGAGGACTTTGGGTTGTGTACGCTTGGTCTACAACAAAGCTTTGGCACGGAGAACTCAAGCTTGGTATGAACAGAAAGAAAGAGTAAGCTACAAGCAAACTTCAGCTATGCTTACCAACTGGAAACAGCAGCAAGATTTAGATTTTCTGACACAAGTAAGCTGTGTGCCATTGCAGCAAGGTTTAAGGCATCTACAGACGGCTTTCACCAACTTTTTTAGTGGACGTGCTAAATACCCAAACTTTAAGAAAAAGCGCAATGGTGGTAGTGCCGAATTTACAAAATCTGCATTTAAGTGGATAAATGGCCAAATATATTTGGCTAAATGTGCTGAACCATTACCTATTAGATGGAGTAGGCAACTGCCACAAGATTGTGCCCCTAGCACAATTACAGTGAAGCTAGACCCCTGTGGTAGATGGTCTGTGTCTTTGAGAGTCAATGACACCAGAGATTTAAAACTCAAGCCGACCAAAAAACTCTTAGGCATTGACTTAGGAATTACCAGTTTAGTGGCTACAAGTGATGGAGAAAAAGTAGCCAACCCTAAGAATCTAAGTAAATTACACAAGAAACTGAGGTTAGCTCAGAAGTCTCTATCTAGAAAAACTAAGGGGTCTAATAACTATCAAAAAGCTAGACTTAAAGTAGCTAGGATACACGCAAAAATTAAAGATTCGAGGTTTGACTATACTCACAAGCTGACTACCCAACTAATTAGAGAAAACCAAACGATAGTAGTTGAGGAAATGGCCGTAAAAAATCTGGTCAAGAATCACAAGTTAGCAAAAGCAATAAGTGATGCCAACTGGGGAGAATTAGTCAGGCAATTAGAGTATAAGGCTGAATGGTATGGACGCGAATTAATCAAAGTTGATAGATATTTCCCTAGCTCTAAACGTTGGTCTAATTGTGGGCACATAGTAGAAAAATTACCTCTAAATATTAGAGAGTGGGATTGCCCTGAGTGTGGTAGCCACCATGACCGGGATATCAACGCTGCGATAAATATTTTGCGGATGGGAACCCGCGTCGCCGATAGGCGCAAGGGAACGCCCACCAAGAAGGCTGCGGGACTCGCAGTGTCAGTCTGTGGAGCGACTGTAAGACCTTCTGAGAGTAAATCTCGTCAGGCTGGTGCCTTGAAACAGAAAGCCCCTATAGCGTGATGGAGCGGGAATCCCGCGCTGTCTCGTAGAGCAGCGTCGGGAGGATGTCAATTTAGCAAATGTAGTAGGAAATGCCCGGATTTTTGATAGTTGAAAATACTTAGAAAGACCCGCTTTAGCATTTATTCCTAAAATTGAGTCTATTTAACTTTAATATCATGTCTCATTAAACAACTTTAATAAAATGTTTCTCCAACCACTTAGGGACGTTCCATGCAACGTCCATATATTGCAACGTCCCTACATTGTGATTAATTAATGTTACTTGCTATAAGTTGTATATAGCATTTCCCTGGTTAGTGAGCTACACCGCTTTCGATCCCCCCTAACCCCCCTTGAGAAGGGGGGGGAACTGGAAGTCCCCCTTGAGAAGGGGGATGCGCGGGGGATCGTTGATGTACCTCATCAGACTGAAAAACGCTATAGAATACTTAGGCAATAGTAATTATAGATAGTAGATAGCATCCCGTTCAATCGTCTAAATAAATTTAACTATAGTTAATTCCTAACCTATATTCGATTATTTTGTAGGTTCGTAGCCTAACTTTAATAAAGTCTCTTCAGCTATGCTTTTAGATATCCTTTTTTGCCACCAGTTGAGGTCTTTTTTCCATTTATAGAGAGATGCTGTATCAATTGAATGGCGATTATAGAAAGTCTTCATCCCCTCCCCTTTCATCGTGATAATGTCGTGTTCTGATTCGTGGGGAGAGAGAACTTTGTCACTCCATTCTACTTCTATAAAATCCAGTAATTTAGCCATTTCTTCCTGCGGTGAAGTTGCTAAATCTTCATACCGGATGCTGATATAGTTAAGACCTATCTTCTTAGCATCTTTCTTAAACTTTTTGTTCCACTCCACCCACCGTTTTAAAGCATTTCTATAATTATTTTTTACCTTTTTCTCAGCAATAGTAATGGTTTTCCATTTACCAATAGTTGACAAAGCTACATCCCTACCATCACGGTAAATATAGATAAACTTAGCATGAGGAAAAAGTTTATACAAAAAAGGCGCAGCAATAATATTTCTGGGAGTCTTTTCTGCCCACCTAATTTTGCCATGACTACGAGCAGAGGTACTCATAATTTCATTAATCAAATTTGCCATAAGTTGATAAATTAAATCTTCATCAACTCCCTTAAAAGCTTTAGCAACACCCCACTGATTTTGAGTTAAAAATAGGGTCAGCGATCGTAAGCTCGGTGCCCAACCTAATTCTTCATTAGTTATCCAATGAGCTTCTGGCCCACACATTATTTCGGGATGAGAATCTATCATCATTCTTAGTAGTGTAGTTCCCGATCTTGGCACTCCCAAAATAAAAATAGGAGGATGGTCTAAGCTAGGTTGATTAGAGGTAAGGGTGACTTGATTTAAAGTTTCCATAAGTTAAGTATTTATTTAGTCTATTATTTATACTGTGGAATTTTGACTAATTTTTTGATAATAGTTTAAGTGTTGCTCAAATATTTTTGATAGAGAAAGTTTTGTCCGTAAACTAACTAAGGCAGGTTGCTCTCCTTCTTTGTAATTATTATAAATAATTTCCTCGATCGCCTCAGCTAAAGCCTCTGCAGTATATGGTTGAAAAGTTTTGATAGTTCCCGGTTCTATTCTATTATATTCTGCTATTTGAGGTAGGTCAGAAGCTAAAATCGGACGAGCTAAAGATATCCAAGTTGATAAGGAACCAGAAGCTGAAAGAATTTCAAACGGACATACTGCTAGATGACTTGCCATTAGATAAGTTTCTAAATCTTTTTCTGACAAATAACCAGTTACTAATAAACGGTCTACTACTCCTTTTTTTTCTGCTAATTTTAACAGTTCTTGCAAAAAATATTCTTGGTTCGGTGCTGCCCCGCCAGCAAATACTACTTTAATATCTTCTGATAATTTTGGCATCGCCTCAACGAGCAATTTATGACCTTTTCTCCTAGAGATAAATCCTTGTAATGTAATAATTTTGAATTTTTCTAAACCTAAATTAGAGCGGGCTTGTAAAGGACTAAGCCTACTATTTCGTTCCTCAACAAAATGGGGGATATTGATTAATTTTGTACAATCAATATAAGGAATTAATCTTTGGGATTCTGCTTCAGTACAGGTAATAACTAACTTTACTTTTTTTAATAGCCAACGAATACCATAAGTATCAGGAATGTAGTTATTCCAAAGATTATTAATCGTACTTCTAAGAGATAATTTCTGAAAATTTGAATATTTTCTTTGTTGATAATACTCGCGTCGAAAAGCTTCTAATAAACCGTAGTCAGGATAATTAGTAGGTAAAACATCATGGATAGTTGCTAAGAGTGGAACCTGACAGTTATTAATAAAAGCTTTAATATTCTGAAATTGCTGCCATTTTTCTCCCCAAGTATGTTTATTAAACTGAATATGAATTACATCAGCTTCAGAAAGTTTTTTTCCTGCTTGACTAAGCAGTTTTAAATTGTTCGTCGTATTAGTTGTTAATTCTACATCAGTTTCTAATATCTTGAGATAGGATTGTTTACGAGCAGCACTAGCCAGAAAACGACCATACCTAGTCACGCCACTTTTATTTCCAGCTACACTGATATGTAAATAGCCAAGTTTCATATAAACAATATTTCCACTTTTTAAGTATTATTGATTAATTAAGGTTTTAATCTGCTGCTTAATTTGACTTCTTTTTTGCGACAGATAAAGTTTTGATGACCTGAATAGTAATTTCAATAAAGGACTCTTTAACTGATAGCCTAGAGGAATCATATTAGTCCAGACTATAGCTTCAATATCAAGTACCATAGATACTGATAGTTTTGATTGCCAATTACTAATTAATTCTGGATTTAAAGGTCGCTTCGCATTAGCTTTCCAAGGTTCTCTCTCTACATTAACCGATAATGTATTTCTGCCGTGAAAATTTAGCATTTCTGTTTCAAATTCAATACCAATAAAGTTACATATTTTGGTAAGTGTTTTTTCTGGTTCAAGTACAAGTTTTTCATAATAGACATTTAAGAGTGAAGGTTGAATTTGATTCGGTAAACTATTGATTATACTCATATCTCTATGCCAGATTCTCGCATCACCTATAATATTTCCAGTAGACCAACTAACTTTTCGCCAAGAATTAACAACTGCTCTAGGATCGCGGATAATATGTATAAATAATGCTGAGGGGAAAAATTTAGAAATAGGTTCTATATATTTGAGATGATGAGGAGTTTTTTCTCCTACTACTTCAGCTTTTTTTAATTCTGCAAATTGTTCTAATAAGAGGTTAAATAAACTACCATAGTTTCTGTCTGTTTGAAATGCTAGTTGGCGAAAGTTATCTGGGTGAAGTTCCATTTCAGTAAATTCAGGGAAAGCAACTAGATCAGAAATTAACTTATGATAATTATCGTCTTCAGCTAAGTCTCCATAATAACTACTTTTCTCCCAAAAAAGCCTCATAAAGTGGGTCTCAGGAGTAATAGCAACCTGAGAATGAGTATCTAACATTTGTTGTAGTAATGTAGTGCCAGAACGAGGACATCCTACTAAAAATATTTTTTGATTAACTTTCATTACTTTAGGAATATGAAATGATTTGTGAAAAAAAATGTTAGTGGGACTTACACATTTTATCCCTAGAAAAATGCTTGAAAGTAAGTCTAGGCAAGGGAATTAGGTCAGATAAATAAAAATGGCTCGAACCCGTGCTTATAAAGGAATTATACCTTTTTGACGTAAAAGCTTCTGGCTGTCTACATTTGAGCCTATTTTTTCCTGCTTTTTTGTGTAAGTCCCGTTAGAACCTATTTAAGATTGCTATTGTTTAATATTCTACTTTGAGTAAAAATAAAAATGTATTTATAAAGAGCGATAAACTGCTAAAGTTTCCTGGCCAATTAAATTCCAATCTAGGCGATCACAAGCTTTTTCTACCAACTGACTCAACTCATCCAAATCAATTTTGGTACTTTTTTGCATTGCCTTCAGCAGACCTTCTTTATCCTCTGGGTCATACAACAATTCATTTGCATCTCCTGCCACTTCTAATAACCCACCTAAACGAGGTGCAAGAACTGGTTTACCAAAAGACATTGCCAAAATCAAACTACCAGAATTTAAAATCTTTTTGAATGGTAAAACTACGACATTTGCCGCACTAAAATATAGATGCAATTTACTATTATCGACAAACTGAGGATTGATAATTACTCCCTTTATTCCTGTTGCTAACTCTTGTAATTTTTTAGCATAACTTTCATTCCAAGGTTTACCAACAATTAACAAAGTATCATCAGCAAAAATATCCTGATTATCTTGCCAAACCTGCAATAAATTTTCGATACCCTTATAAGGTCTCAACAAGCCTAAATTTAGATAGACTTTCCCACTTTCTGGCAAATTTAACTCTTTTCTTGCCTCTACTAAATCAACTAGTTTTTGATAAACATCTCGATAATGACCGTGGGGAATAACTATAGCTTTAGCAGGATTAAACTTGTATTCTTTAGCAATAGTTTCTACAGTGGTTTTATTCAAACAAATTATCCTATCAACCAACTTAACAAATTGTCTACGAACCCATAATTCTAAACCCGGAAATTTACTATTATGGGAAATAGAATTATGTACCGTCCACACAACTTTCAAGCCAGTCAAACGAGTTATCCAAACATCAAAAATGAACCGCAGACAGGATAAAAAATATAAATACTTATTGTCACCTACAAGATAAAAATAAATCCAGTGAATATGAACTATATCAAAACTTTTTTTCCTCATTACAGCAGCTTTGTAAATAGGAAGTTTACCTAGACAATAAGGCCAATTATCCACATGAACTCCCTGTGCTACTAATGCCTGAGTTAGCAATATTTGATAAGGATTTAAAGCCTTTTCGAGATTACCATCACTAGGCACCATTAAAACTCGAAGTTGACTAGATTTATTCACAGCACTTCTTCCTCTATTTAACGACTTGTAATAAAACTTTTTCTACACCCTCTACAGTTTTTTCTAAACTAAAATTAGCTACTACATGATGCCGACATCTTTCTCCTAACTGAGGATTTTTATCTCGCCAGTCTAGAAATTCTTCCAATTTACTAGATAATTCTTGCGCATTTCCTGGTTGAAATAATCCCTGGGCAAATTCTCCAGTTAAAATTTCAGGAATGCCTCCTATTTTACTCCCTAAAACTGGCACACCGCAAGACATTGATTCTATTATAGTTCTACCAAAAGGTTCTGAATTTAAACTAGGTATAACTGTTAAATCGCTAACTTGATAAACAGACTGAGGTTCGGAAACATGACCTAGAAATTCTAGATGATTTTCTATACCTAAATTAACTGCTAAATCTTGGAGCGATCGCTGATATTCTTCTCCTGCTTTACGACTAGAATGATGTACTGGTATACCTGCTATTAATAATTTTATATTTTGCCTATTTTCTTGGCATAATAAACCACAGGCGTTAATTAAAGTTTCTATACCTTTTGGTCTATCTATTCTGCCAATATAGGAAACTACTTTTTGTTCAGGATATATCTTAAATCTATTTTTCACTTCAGATAAATTGGCAGTAGGCTGGAAAAAATCGGGATTAATCCCATTATAAACAACCTGAATTTTTTCATCTTTAATCCCGCTAGTTATCCAATCTAATTTAGTTTGATGAGAAACTGCTATAAATAGTTTAATTAGCTTCATTGCCAACAAATATTTCCCAGGAAATGGTCTAAAAAATGGTAGTCGTAGGTGAAAAACAGAGGGTAAGTTTTGTTGTCTAGCTAAGATAGAAGCAAATAAACAATGACTATGTTCATCTAAATAAATAACTGTATTTTTTTTATCAGTAATTTCTAACTGTTTACTGGTTGCTAAAATACTACCTAAAAATTTAAAAGTCGAAACAATCAGTCTTTTTTTATCAATATCTAAATCTTCTACTTCGATTATTTTTTGAGAAAATTTTTGATATTTTTGTAGTAAGTCTCCACCTCGAAAATAAATTAAAGTAATTTTATGCCCTCGATTTGCTAAACTGCGACAGATATCTAGGGTTGATTTTTCTATCCCACCACGGGAAGAACTGAGTTCAGTTGTGACTGTAACTATGTGCATAAGTAAAGCTGTAGTTTGCTAATAACTGCTACAATTATTAACTATTCTAATAATATTATTATAAGTCAAGTATTACTTTCAAACTTTTGTCAACTACTTTGTGAACGTAATAACTTATTAAGGTTAGATAACGACCTGTTTTATTCCTACTGCTTACCTTTCAATAATCAGCAATTTATTTTTTTTGCAACTGGTAAAAACTATAAAAAGGACTCAGCAGACTACTCCAAAAAAATTCTAACTCAAAGGCTGGAATTAAATCTGTTCTGACTCGACCACCGTACTTAATCAAATGCAGAATTATTCGGCGTGAATTTCCTAATAATGTTCTCATAAATAGTATTGGTTTTTCCCAACTCTTAGCATTAATTGCCAGTAGGAAATAAGTTGGTAAACCACAAGCACGACTTAAGGATAATAAATAATCTCTCTCTAATCTATGAGCAGGTATTTTATGATAACTTTCCATCTCAGGGTTGTACCAAATTTCCCAACCCTTCTTGTGGATGTATAATAATAATTCATAATCTTCTGCCCCTAACATTGACTTACCTACTCTACCAACTAAAGTAGGGCGAGAAGGAACAGATTCATCCCAAGCTTTCTTACTAACTACTAATGAAGCTGTGGTGGGTAAATTTAACCTATTTGGTTCAAAAAGAAGAGGTTTAGAACCATGTTCTCTAATAGACAAAAAAGGGTATACTCTTCTATATTCTGGGGGTGGTTCGACTTCAAAATCACCATGAATTTGACCACCTACAGCTCCAGCTTGAGGATGAGCTTGAAAAAAAGAATATGCAGCAGATACCCAATTTTGGTCTGGTAAAACATCATCATCTAGAAAACCAATATAAGCACCTTTTGCTTCTTGAACAGCTTTCAATCTAGCAAATGCAGCTCCTTGTTCAGGTTCAAACAAATATTTTATGGGAACAATTTCAGAACACAAAGATTGATAATTTTGAACTATTTCAGAAGTATTATCGTTGCTATTATTATCAACTACAATTATTTCCCAAGAAATATTTTCTGTGTTAATTTGTAATCCTAGCTTTTCTAAAACTAAGGGCAATTTATTAGCGCCATTATAGGTTGGTATCGCCACAGTAAAATCTAACATTTTTCACCACCCTAAGATTTTATTAAAAACTTATTGATTGATGTTATTTCTAATTTGAATAAAGCGACTAGCAAGATCTAAAGAAATAAAACCAGATGACACCCAGAGGGAGTATCTAAGTTTGTCCTAGCTGCTTCCCGATTGATTTGATTCGGATAAACTTCTCGATAATGGCCGTGAGGAATGACAGTTTAGGGGCGATCGCTTAATCTCGGAAAAGTTGATTCTGCTAACTCCTTACTTATTTGACAATGAGTGATAATACACTTGTCAACTCCCTTAATAAATTCTGCGTGAAACCAATTTGCCAACTTGGGATGCAGTATTGAGTGGGGCTGCTAGTCGTGAATTGTCCAAATAATTTTTGTGCCTCTGGTCCTAGCAAAATCTATGGCCAGTAAAATAGTTATTGCTCATGAACCAGCAATAACCGGATTTGGATGACAGACTATGGTTTCTGTTGGCGAGTGGAGATGACAAATATCATAATGTTCTCGCAGCAGTTTGGTCAAAGAAAATTCTGTAACTTTTACCCCTTGCTGTAATATCTGAGAATATAACAGCCAGTTATAGGGATTTTTATACTTTGTTTTGAATGCTGGCCACGCAATTATTCTCATCAAAATCACCTAGATTATATCATTACTACAAAAATCTGCTTCAGGTTCTACTTTGGTATTATGATTTGGCTTAACTTTTGTTAAATAGCCATTTTTCCATAGGTAGAACGGACTTTTGAAACTATTAATATAAAGTTCTAACTCACAAGCTGCTACTACATCTGTTTCTAACTGGGAACCATATTTAATTAAATGGCGAATAATTTTTCGAGTATCATTTGCCATATAAGCTAACAAAGCTAATGGTTTTAACCATGGTTTGACACCTAACATTCTTGTGACATAACGACTCAAACCAATACCTCGGAAAAAACGGATTAAATAATCTTTTTCTAGTCGATGCTTGGGAATTTTATGAATTACTTCCATTGCCGGATTATACCAAATTTCCCAGCCTGCTTTTTGAATATAACTAATAGCTTCTGTATCTTCTCCAGTTAACATTGAACCTGGTACTCTTCCACTTAATATGCTTCGTTCTGGAACACTTTTTAACCAGGCTTCTCGACGGATTACTAATCCCGCAGAAGGTGGAATAACCCTCTTAGCTGGTTTATATAATAATGGTTTATCGCCTCTCTCCGTAATTGCAAAAAATGGTTTGATTCGGTTAAAGTTTGGTGGTAATTCTCCGGCAAAATCTCCATGAATTTGACTGGCATAAGCACCGGCTTTTGGATATTTATGAGCAAATTCATAAGCTGCTGCTATCCAATTTGGCTCTGGTAAGTTATCATCATCTAGAAAACCAATCAAGGGAGACTTTGCTTCTTGTACTGCTTTTCTTCTGGCAAAATCTGCACCTTGTTTTCCTTCAAAAGCATATGTTAATGGTAATTCCTTTCCCCACTTTTGTTGATAATCTTTGAGAGTTGCTTTAATCTCATCAATTAACAAATAATTTGCTTCTTGTATTGATTTTGTACTGGTAGCTATAGCACCTTTTTCGGCTTCACAATAATATTTTAAGCGTAATTTCTGTGACCATTTTTTTTGATATTCTTCAATAATTTGTTTGGTATTATCTTTACTATTATTATCTACAATAATCACTTCCAGGGATAATTCTTCTATACCAACTTGCGCGCGTAATTTGTCGAGAACTAATGGTAATCGTTCAGCACCATTATAGGTAGGAATTGCCACAGTAAAATCAGTCATAATTCTATACTTGATTTTGGGGTTATTCTTCTATTTGAATATATCTAATACTCTTCCAAGAAACAACAGTATATTTTCGCAATTTATTTTATCTAATCAAGATGCTTTGAGTGATGTCAGGAAATAAATAGCCCCATCCGATAATGAGAATGGGGCTAGTGGAGGAATATACAAAAAGTATCAACACTTATTCAAGTCAATACCGACTTGTTTGGCCATGGCTTGTATGCCCTTATTTTCTAAGGTTTTAATTGCTTTAGTTGATAGTCGCAGTTTCACCCAACGGTTGCCTTGGGGCCACCAAATTCTTTTCCATTGGAGATTTGCCTGCTGTAACTTGTGGGTACGGATGTGGGAGTGTGATACTGCATAGCCGTTATTAGCTTTCTTTCCCGTCAATTGACATTTACGCCCCATTAATTTGTCCTCCTAAATTTTGTCTACAACCTTTTTATTATATAAGGCTGAGGAGAGAGCGGTTAAATGGCTTTTTCTGTTAGTTTGGTCAATACCTGATTAGACCTTTCTACAAATTCTTTCATCCCCTCTGCATCAAAGCCTTTCTGGGCCATCAAAGCTAGGTCATAAACATGATGACAAATTTGTTTGGCTAATTCTGCTGAAGGAGATTCGCTACTACCTTGAATAATACTACCTTGACTAATATTGGCAAGATTTTGAATTAGGGGGTGAGCAGTGTTAACCACTAAAACATGGTCTTCTGGAAAATCGGCTTTTTCTTGTTGTAATAAAGCTGTCATGTCCCGCAGGCGTCGCATTGCTTCTGGTAATAAGACCATTGCTGGTGGGGTAGTTTTAGTATCGTCAGATTTTAATGCTTGAGCTTTGACGTTTACTTTGGGTTTATTCAGCGCTTTTTCAAATAATTCTTTTATTTGTTCGCTGCGGGTTTTATTGGTGGTTGGATCGACAATTTCTGATTTATCTTCTTTGTCAATTAATGTCTCGTCTAAGTCTGAGTCAACCCTGGAGAATTTGACATCTTGATATTCTCTTTCTAGGAAACTAATAAAGTGAGTATCTATAAAAGAATCGAGAAATAAAACTTCTAAACCTTGATTTTTATGTAGTTCGACATAAGTTGCTTGGGATGCAGGATCGGTAGAATAATAAACTCGATTTTCATGGCGTTCTTTATTACGTTCTAAATACTCTTTAAGAGTTGTGTAATAGTAACCTTGTGGGTCAGTATTATTAACTGCTGAAGTTTGAGGAGTTACTTCTTGCCAAACATCTTCTCCTTCCGTTTGTACTTCTACTGCTGGTTTTTCTGCTTCGGTTTCTTCCCCTTGATTAAGTTTAGCTGTAGTGCGGAAAATTATGATTTCTTCTACTTGTTTTTTAAACTTATCGTCGTTTAAAGCACCAAACTTCACAAATGTGCCGACATCTTGCCAACAACTAATATATTTTTCCCGTTCGTCGCGGTAAAGTTCTTTGAGGCGATCGCCTACTTTTTTTGCTATATAATCAGCAATTCTTCTGACAGTTCGATTACTTAATAATGAACTCCGAGAAACATTCAGAGGAATATCTGTACTATCTATTACTCCTCGTAATGGCATCAAGAATTTCGGAATTATTTCCTCACAATGGTCGGTAACAAATACTTGATTACAGAACAGTTTAATATTGCCTTGAGTAACATCTACATCTGGCTTTAGTTTAGGGAAATAAAGAATACCATTAACTATAAAAGGATAGTCAGTATTTAGATGTACCCATAATAGTGGTTCTTCTTGGAAAGGATAGAGATGACGATATAATTCTAAGTAGTCTTCTTCCTTAACATTCTGAGTAGATTCGCGCCAGATTGCCTGATGTTTATTAACAACTTCATCCTCGAATTTTATGGGCACTGGCATAAAGTCGCAGTAAGTTTTTATTAACTGCTTAATCCGAGTCGGTTCGAGATATTCTTGTTCTTCATCTTGGAGGGTTAAAGTAATAGTTGTACCCCGTTCTTTCCTTTCTGAATCTGATAGTTCAAATTCTGGAGAGCCGTCACAACTCCAGTGAATAGCTTGGGCTCCTTCCTGATAAGAAAGGGTATCAATTTCTACCTTTTTCGCAACCATAAAAGAAGAGTAAAATCCTAAACCAAAGTGACCGATAATTGTCTCACTATCGCCACCTTGATATTTTTGGATAAAGTCTTCAGCACTGGAAAAAGCAACTTGATTAATATATTTTTTGATTTCATCGGTAGTCATACCGATGCCATTATCTGTAATTGAGAGAGTTTGATTATCTTTGTCTATTTTTATTTCTATTTCGGGATTAGTAACATCTCCACTATATTCCCCAGTGCGAGCTACCATCTTGAGTTTTGCAATAGCATCTACACCATTAGAAACTAATTCCCTTAAGAAAATTTCATGGTCAGTATAGAGAGATTTTTTGATAATGGGAAAGATATTTTCAGTATGGATACTGATTTTACCTTTTTCTAGGGTTGTACTCATAGTTTTTATCTATTCTATTTACTTACTATTGATGTGAATTAATTACAAGTAGATGATTTCGGCATCGGTCATAGTATTGGTTTTTCATATCTAGATTCGGTTTTGAACATTATGGCCAATTACCTATAACTGACGCCCTTTACTATTTTATGATTGTGAGTTATTAAGTTGTTTTTTAATACGGGGATTGCACCAAAAATTAGATTCGGATTTCACTACCTAAGCAGTTAATATAATATATATCTTAAGTATTAGTCTCCAACAGGTATGAATAAGTTATGCTTCAAA
Organism: Microcoleaceae cyanobacterium MO_207.B10; assembly: GCA_030064835.1. Classification (GTDB taxonomy): domain Bacteria; phylum Cyanobacteriota; class Cyanobacteriia; order Cyanobacteriales; family Microcoleaceae; genus JASJEE01. Next base: position 21,681 of record JASJEE010000052.1, read on the forward strand.
GTCTAATCGACTTGGGTATGATTATGATAATTTGATATTTTTGCCTCTAGCAAAACTAAAATTTTATTAAGGAAAGCCAACCAGCATGAAACGAGTTTTAATTTGTGGATTTTATGGTAGTTATAATCTGAGTGATGAGGCAATGCTGGCAGGAATGATTAATTTGCTGCGTAGCCAAAGTAATGACCTATCAATGACAGTTTTTTCTAACGATCCACCAGATACAAAAAAACGTTTTGGGGTAGATTCTATATCTCTACAAAATTCTCATCCTAATCATAAAATTAAACTATTATTAGAGTTGATTGATAATCGTTATTTTATTTTAGGGGGAGGTGATTTATTACGAGATACGGTTAAAACTTCTATAGCCAAAACTTGGTTAAATACCTTACAGCAAGCTATTAGATTTCGCCATCAAACTATGATACTTGGAATTAGCGTTGGGGAAATTTTTCGCTCCGAAACCAAGGCATTAATTCCAAAGGTACTTAATCAGGTAAATTTAATTGGTGTTAGGGATACAAAGTCTAAGTTAAAATTGCAAGAACTAGGAGTTACTAATACTATCCATGTGATGAGTGATTTGGCATTAGAAGCTCTGCCTGAAAGAGGTTTTTATTCTCAATCTATTACAGATAAAAAAATTCATGTAGGAATTTCAGTTTCTCATCTGAAAGAAAGAAGTTCTAATGTAGATGTTAATTTATATCCAACATTTCAAAAAGAGATAGCAGCTATAGCAGACTTTCTAGTAGAAAAATATGCAGCGACTGTTCATTTTTTGCCCTTCAGAACTTATAAAGAAAAATATCATCCTACTGATGATGATTATGTTAGTGCTTTGGATGTATTACGTTACAGTCGTTATGCAAATAAGTTGATTGTTCACCGCTATTTTTCATCGCTACAAGATTTTAATATCTTCACAAATCAGTTAGATTTAATGATTGGTACACGGCTGCATTCTCTGATTTTAACTGGGGGTTTAGGGATACCAGTTATTGCCGCTGAATATGATGTCAAAGTCGCTGGTTTCATGGAAGAAATTGGTCAGAAAGAATATTCTATTTCACTACAAAACTTTAAAAAAGAACGAATAATTCCCATAATTGAAAAGATTTTAGATAATCCCTATAATGCCCGTAAAGATATTTTAGCTGGTATCAATACTTATCGCGAAAAAACAACTAAAATACAAGAATCTTTGAAACAGATATTTAGATAAATAATTTTTATACAATCCTACAAGCTGGCATACAGCAACTACTGAAATGACTATGAATAAAACCTTATTAAAACCAAAAAAATCCACTCTATTAATTGGAATTAGATGGGAAACTTATCAAGCATTATTGTTAGATTTAGCAGAAAATCCTAGTAAAAAATTGACATACGACCAAGGTACATTAGAAATTATGACTCCCTTGCCAGAACATGAAATTAATAAAGGTTTTTTAGGACGGCTGGTACAAACAACAACAGAAGTATTAGAATTAGAAATATCAAGTCTTGGTTCGACAACATTAAGTCGAAAAGATTTGCAAAAAGGCGTTGAACCAGATGAATGTTATTACATCACTAATGAAGCATTAGTACGAGGTAAAATTAAATTTGATTTTAATTACGATCCGCCTCCGGATTTAGCAATCGAGATTGATATTACCAGCAGTTCTTTAGAGCGTTTAACAATTTATGCTGCTTTAGGTGTTAGAGAAATATGGAGATTTGATGGGGAAAACTTATTTATTTATTGTTTGCAAGATGGGAATTATCAGGAGCTAGAAAATTCAAATGTTTTGCCAATTTTATCCAAATCAGTTATTCTAAATTTTCTTATTAGGAGAGCAGAAAAAGGTGAGAATTATTTACTGCGTGAGTTTCGTCAATGGTTAGAAAAGCAGAATATTATTGATGAATAGAATCTATATTCTGTACTTCAAAATATGGTATTTTTTATGTAAAATATCGTTTGTGGTCAAATAATCCTTTTCATCCCTCTTTACACTTTAAATGTATTAATCGTGATGAAGATATTTGGTCAGTTAGAATTACCCGAAATTATCGCGCCATTGGAATTTTGCAAGAGGATATAGTGACATGGTTTTGGATTGGAAGTCACGATAAATATGAGCAGTTTTTTGGGTAAATTTAGAGATTAGGAAGTAGGGAGCGTTTCAATTTAATTGAAAAAATTCCTTTCGCTCTTTTTATACTTCCGACAATCTTGACATTCTTTCATCTCCAATCTATCAAAATAACTAGAATTGTTTTGTAATATAATTTCATTGGAAACTTTTTTATTGAAATGAAAATCAAACATTAATGCTTTCCAATGTTCACATTTATCGCTGTAATGATAGGTTTGCTTTTTATTTATATCTCCAATATATTTTCCTTTTTGTTTCTTTGAAAGTTTAGCATAATTATTTTGACGTAACATTTGTATTTGTTGATATCGCATTTCTAGCTCAGACTCTAACTTTTTCTCGTTCTCGAAAGCTAGATTATAAAATTGATTGTTGTCATCTTTAATATTTGCTTGATCTCCTAAAATTTTCTGATTGCTATTTTGCAAATAAGCAATAATCAACTTTTGTATTTTGTAAATTATTCTTAGTTTAGAACGACTTATATTTTTTACATTATTTTTTATTTCCTCATCTATCATACCTAAAATTATTTTTTTCTCTGTTTTGTAAGCAGCAGAAGTTAGGACGTTATTAACTATCGTATTCAGACTCTTCTCTAATCTGATATAGTCTTTTTTCTCTTCAGTTTGACTTATAAATTGGAAAAATTCTTGAAAATTATCCCAAGAATCACATATTTTTGGTCTTAAAGGTTTTAATTCATTTAATACAGAACTTTTTTGTTGTTCTAAAGCTTCTAAAGTATCACTGACTCTTTTTATACTATTTATGTTGTTTTTAGCAAGTCTATCTATTAGTTCTATATATAACCAGTATAGAGAAGCTTTTCTGCTTAGTTCTGCTTTTCCTCTTGTTCCTTTTATAGCAATTTTTTCTGATTCCTGAAGTTGGTATTGTAAGCTATTAACCTTTGCTGATAATTCTCCCTTGAAACAAAAAAATATTAACTGTCTAACTTCTTTACATGGAAATGAGTACCCAAAAGACCAAGCGAAAAAATTAGCAATACTCCAGAATGGTAGCAGTATTACTAGAAATGTTAAAGTCTGAAAAGGTGTTTTCTCTAAATCCCGATCTTTAAGAGCAGAGTAATAGTAACAATAATTGTAATAATAACTATAATTATTGTTACTATTATCGAAAAAATTGATTTTCTACATTTTGCTGACCTGCATTGAGGTTACCTTGATTATTAGATATATTTATGTTCCCCACACTTGAATTAGAATTATTATTGGAAACTTTATTAGTATTTTGTCGTTGCTGATATTCTTCAATCACTCTTTGAAACTCTTCTTGCAAATTTTGGTTTCTTTTGCATTCTTCAAGTAATTTGTGGTATTTTTCTTGAAAGTTTTGATCTTCTCTATATGCGTCAATAATAATTTCAGGCTCGTCGTTCAGTTGTTGTAGCTTAAATATTGACCCAAGTTTCCTTTGTATATATTGTTTTAAATCTTTTCCAAATTCATTTAATGCTCCTTCATAGGTAGGATTCAATATTGCTAATACTTTTGGCACGACATAAGAGGCAAGAGGTCCTTCTATCATATAGTTAATTCTGTATTTACAACAATTTATGTACAATAAGTAGATTATATACGAAATACTCTATTGTTTGCAACTCCTCTATTATTAGACAATCTAAATACTCTCTAAGTAAATTGCATATAATCTCACAGCAGTTTCCGATAATTAACAATGTTATCTATCTAACTAAAATAATGAGGCACAAATCTACTCAAGTCTTGAGTCACAATTTCCTGGTCTTCCCTAACACAAATACCAGCAGCTTCTCCACCAATAACCCAAGCACCAATAATAGGATAATAACCATCAAAATTCGGCAATTGATAATAGGATTGATAAATTAAAGGTTCATCTCCATAGATTCCTTCGGTTTGATATTCTCTATCTCTAAAATAAACAGTAATATTTCCACCTTCCCTAGAAAAAACAGGTTTACTCACATAGGGATGAGATAATTTGCCAGAGTCAAAATAGGCAGGCAATAAATTCGGATGGTCGGGAAAAAATTCCCAAAGAATTGCCAGAATAGCTTTATTACTCCAAATTAATTTCCAAGCAGGTTCGATGATTTTCATCGGTTCTAATAATAGATATTTCCCGAATTTTTCTCGCATCATCCATTCCCAAGGATACAACTTGAATAAGTGACGAATAATTTGATTATCCAAATCGCAAAAAACTTCTAATTCCTCACTCCAACCAATATCATCTATATAAATATGTTGAGTATTTAATCCTGCTTGAATTGCTAAATCTCGCAAATATTCAACTGTTCCCAAATCTTCCAAAGTTTCTTTTTCACAACTGAAATATAAAGTCTCTCCTCCTAAACCATTCATTTCCTCAAAAGCTGCCAACAACTTTTCATGTACAGAATTAAATTGATCTGCTTCCGGAAACATTTCCTCTAACCAAGTCCACTGCACTACACTGGTTTCCAATAGTGCAGTCGGTGTATCAGCGTTATATTCTAATAATTTCGGTGGGTTGACACCATCATAAGCAAAGTCAAAACGACCGTAAAGACTGGGGTCATCTCGTTCCCAGGATGTGCGACATAATTCCGCAAATTCCGGTGGAATGCACAATTGGGAAAAACGGTCTTCTTCAATGATGCGCTCCGCTGCTTCAATATACAATTCTTGTAAAGTTTGGGTTGCTGCTTCCAATTCATTTATTTCGGAAGTGCTGAAATGATAGCAAGCGGTCTCATCCCAATATGTTTCCCCATACATATCATAAAAATGAAAGCCAACTGCTTCACATTTCTGCTGCCAGTTGGCGCGAGGTTCAATATTTATCCGTTTCATTTGCTGCTTTGATTTTTTAAATTTTAATTGAGGTTAATTTAGGATGTGATTAACCTTTGCCACCGCCTCTACTGCCAAAACTACTACCGCCTCTACCACCTCTACTACCAAAACCACCTCTATTAACTGTACCAACAGAAGTTGTAGACCTTCCCGAACGACTTTTAACAATACCTGCATTACTAGGAACTGGTTGATAGCGACCACTGCTGTTTCGATAATAGTATGTTCTGCCACTAGAACTACTAGAACCACCAGAACTATAGTAGTAGGGACCATAATAATATCCAGGTGGATAACTGCTATCGGTTATCAGTTCACATTTTTCAACCCCTCCCCATTCTTTACGGCAGTCTTCAAGACTTTTATAGACTTCCCGACGCTTACGAGATGCACAAGCTGTAATGGAAATTGAAGAGATTAATACTAGGGTAATAATAATACTTCTTTTAATGTTTTGCTCAGTCATGGACTTAGGCTCATTACTGCTATTTCTAGGATAACTATTGCATCAGAAAATTACTAAGTTTGTAACAATATATGATATTTATAGGAAGCAGGCCACTATCTATTGTACCAATTTGATAAATGTTTGCTATCAATAAATTTCTAGGTTGCGTGGTGGTAGGTGGTAGTTTTGTAGGTTGGGTTAAGGAACGAAACCCAACATTATCTTGGTTTGTTGGGTTGCGATCCGACGCCTAACCCAAGCTACGTTTTATTCTCTACCAATATTACTATCAAAAATAAGTCTTTCTGAAGACCCCCAGGTTTGGTCATAAATTCCTGCTTTTACATAACGATGAAAACTAGAATATTCCCAAGATTTCGGAGCAGTTACTAATCCATGATGTACTGGATTATAATGAATATATTCAACATGATTAGTAAAGTCGCTCTCGCCTCGAATTTGATGTTCCCAAAATCTACGTTGCCAAAAAGTTTTTTCCTGTTTATATTGTCGAGATGTTGAATTTTTTGCTTCATATTGAGAATAGCATTGACGACTGAAATAACTTTTAATTAACCGCCAACGAGTGGAAAAGTCTGCATCATTTTCAGGTAATGTCCAAAGAGAATGGAGATGCTCTGGCAAGATGACAATAGCATCTATTTTAAACGGATGTTTTTCCATAACATATCGAAAAGCTTTTCTTAGTAAATCTACATTTTCAGGTTCGCACAAAATTTTCTGGCGGTTGTATGTTACTACTGTGAAAAAATAGGTTGCTCCTGGTGTTTTTGCCCGACGATATTCCATAATATTTTGTAGGTTGGGTTGTTTGCGTTAGCATTGCGCAGCATGGAACGTTTGCGGAGCATTTCCAACGGAAAAACCCAACATAATATGTTTTTGTTGGGTTTCACTTCATTATACTCAATCTATTTCTTGCCTGATTATCTGGGTTTGTGTTGGGTTCGCTGTCGCTTAACCCAACCTACTTGTTACATTATCTGGGTTTGTGTTGGGTTCGCTGTCGCTTAACCCAACCTACTCACACCCTCAATATCCTCATCCGCTACCTCATACAACTCCCTCAACTTCTGCAACTTCTCCTCATCTGCTTGCCAAAAACCGCGTCCGTTCGCTTCCAACATCCGCCCAATAATATTCCTAAATGCTTCCGGGTTTGCTTCCCGTAATTTCTGCGCCATCTCTGCATCCAAAGCATAAGTTTCGGCAGCACCATCATAAACCCAATTATCAGCAAAATTAGCGGTACCGCCCCAACCTATCAACGCCGTCATCCGTTGGGAAATTTCGTAAGCTCCCCCACTACCTTGATTTGCCATTGCTTCTGCCCACTTGGGATTTAATAATTTTGTGCGATATTCCATCCGCAACAACTCTTCCAATTTTCGGGGGGTGGTATCCTTGGAGAAACTTTCCACAAAACTCGCACTCACTTTTTTACCCCGTTTTTTCTCTGCTGCCAACTTCAACCCACCAGTATTCGCATAATATTCCTGAATATCTGTCAAACCATATTCCACCGAGTCAATTTCTTGCACGATGCGATCGCAACCTTTCAACAATTCCTGCAAAATTTCTGGGCGTGCCTCTCCTTTATCTTTGCGTCCGTAACTAAAGACATTTCGCCCTTGCCAAGTATCGCCTAACTCATCCCCAGACTCCCAGTTTCCATCCACAACTCGGTCATTGACTAATGAACCAAAATCACCAGCAGGATTAGAAAATAACCGCGCCGAAATATTTTCTACTCCCTGCGCTTGCAATGCTAAGGCGTGTTTGCGGATAAAATTTTGTTCTGGGGGTTCGTCTGCTGTTGTTGCTCGTTGGAATAGATCGTCTAATAATTCAATAATATTGACGAAACTATCCCGGAAAATTCCTGATAAATTTCCTAAAATGTCTATGCGGGGATGACCGACTTCAGCTAAAGTCTTTAATTCATAACGAACGATGCGACCTGTACCTTCTTTTACTGGTTCGGCACCTACTAATTCTAATAAAATTCCAATTGATTCACCGCGAGTTTTAATAGCATCCAAACCCCATAACATTACTGCCACAGTTTCCGGATAATTATCATTTTCTTCCAGATGTTGAGCAATAATTTTCCGAGCAATTTCTCGCCCTCTTTCATAAGCAGCAGGAGAAGGCATTCGATAGGGATCTAAAGCATGAATATTTCGTCCGGTTGGCAAAACTCCTGCACCATCTCGTAATAAATCTCCTCCTGGAGCAGCAGGAATATATTCTCCATTTAACCCCCGCAAAAGATTAGTCAGTTCATCAGTATTTTGCATTAACAAATCCCGAATATTATCAACACTTTGCTTAACATCATTATCCGAGTTTAGCTCTCCGATTTCTTCCCCAAAATAAGCCTCTAAGTAAGATTTTAATTCCTCCTCGTTCGGTACTTCTCCCAAAGTATGCAAACCAGAAGAAAATAATCTTTGTTCCACAACCTGCAAATATTCGTAAATTTCGACAAAATAGGGATTAACCACATCTGCACTAAACATCCGCGCATTTTCCGCAGTAAATTCAATCCCTAATTTTTTGCCATACTCAAACGGACAATCAGAATTTAAACCAGTATCAAAAATTTTCTTAAAAATTGGTTCCCGCAACCCCGAATTTTTCTGGGGGTCTTCGCGATATTCAGAAATTAACTCTCGCAAACTCACCAATTCTTTATACAAACCTGCCCGACTATAAGGCGGAATATTATGAGAAATTAATACTCCATAACCCCGACGTTTTGCCAACATAGATTCTGAAGGATTATTAGCAGCATATATATATAGATGTGGCATATTTCCTAACAGAATATCCGACCAAGAATAGCCAGTATTTCCCAAGGGCGAACCGGGTAACCATTCCACAGTTCCGTGCATTCCAAAATGAACAACTGCATCTGCTTGAAATTCATTTTGGAGCCATTTATAAAAAGCTGCATATTGGGGATGGGGTGTTAAATCTCTTTCAAACATTAAGCGCATGGGGTCGCCGGAAATTCCGAGGGGTGGTTGTACACCGAGCCAAACATTTCCTAATTGAATTCCGCCAATATGGAAATTTTCACCATCGGTTTTTATGCCAGTGCGGGTGAGATTTTCCCATTGTTTTTCCATGCGAGTTGTTGATAGATACCCTAACCATTTTTCGAGACTTTTAATATTGACTTGAGAAGGATGGGATGATGAAATATGAGAGGATGAAGAAGGCGAGCAAGATGCTCGCACTGGGTCGGAACTATGATAAATTTCGTCTGCTTTTTTGATCTGACTAATTAATTCTTCCCCATCTTCGGGAATTTCCCCAACGTTGTAACCTTCCTCTTTCAGAGCGTGGAGAAATTTGAGGAGCGATCGCGGCACATTTAATAAAGCTGCTGTACCTGTGGCACCATAACCGGGAGGAAAACCATAGAGAATAAGGGCAATTTTTCTTTCTGCGGGGGGTGTCTGACGGAGTTTTATCCAATTTTTGACTCTACCTGTCAGACGTTTGACTCGTTCGGGAATCAAATAAATGTCTTCTCCCACTAAACCACCCAGGGGAACAGGATCGATCGCTCCATCTAATTCTGGCAGTGCATATAAGACTACACTTTGCAAACCGCCCACACCTTGGCGCGTCCAAGAATAGATATCCTGAATAAGTAAAGGTGCTGCTACAAAATAGGGAACATTTTTGGCAGTGAGAATACGTTGAGAAACTTCCACCTGTCGTCCTGCTTCCATGGAACCCGCAGGACCCCCAACTAAGGGAAACCCAATAGTAGAAACGACTGCATCGACTTCCACTGCTTCCGGTGACAGGGAAAGTATTGGTTTAACAGAATCATTCTTATTATTTTTGGCTTTTAACTTTTGACTTTCATCTAACTTTTGAATTTTGACTTTTGAATTTTGACTTTCAAAACTGCTTGTCATCCAATCCCTCACAGCGACATGACCTTCGACTCCATTGATAAATATAGGTAGAGGTGTTAAACCTGCATCTTCAAATTTGCGGATAAGTTGGGGGATGTATTGTTGTTTAGTAATGACGTGCTTGCGGTAGAGCAAAATTCCCACAACTGGAGTCGGAGAAGTTTGTTTTTGTTGGCGATACCATTCCAGATATTTTTTGGGAGACTCAAAATAACCTTGGTAGTCTGGATGCAGTAAACCCATATTGGGAGTTTCGACTGGTGGGGGTATTTCTCCGACTTTTAAACCTAAATATTTTTCTGCCAACACCCAACACATAGCAGCAACGTTTTCTGTCCCCCCCGCATTCCAATAACCGTAAATTATCAACCAGTTGCGGAGGTCTTGCACTTTTTTGACTGGTACAAACTTGAGTAATTTCGGACCTGTTTTCAGGAAACTGATATAACCAGCAAGTTTGTCTTCCTCTCTCCCACTGGAAAATTTGCTGAGAATAAACTTGACTGGTTTTGGCATTCCTTTCGGTTGGTCGCCAATAATAAATTTTCCCAATTTTGTTAATGCCATCAATTCCAGTGCTGATTCAAAAACGAGACGGATGGGAATATCTTGTACTCTTTCGCGCAACCATAAAACTTGGTCGTAGTCAAAAAGGAGACTGCCGAAAAACACATCAGCATTTTCCAGAGCAGTGGCGACAGTTTCCGGTTGTTGGGAAAGGGCGCGATCGCTAAATACTTGGATATCTAAGTCTGGACATCGGGAAGTTGCCAATTGAGCAGCTTGGCGATATAGTCCGGTGTTAAAAGACTCAAAACCTGCGATTAAGACAATACGTTTCATGGCCTAATTTTTATAAAAGTTACTATACTATTAGGGTAGCGAAAAAAGACTAATTATTATCCATATCATCAGTCGAATTTAGTAAAACGGACTCAAGGAGTGCCAAAACTTCTGGAACATCACTTTGAATGACATCCCAAAGGGTATTAAAGTTAAGGCGATCGTATTGATGAGCAAGAATATCTCGCATTCCAGCAATATCTTTCCAAGGAATTTCTGGGTATTGTTCTCTAAATTATGGTGATAGTCGCTTGGTAGCTTCTCCCATTACAATAATTTGATAGAGAATAGCAGATTGTTTTTCCTCATTGGTTTCTAACTCCGATTTATCAATCCCTTCAGCAAAATGCAAAACTCGCCTTGCTGCGTTAACGATATCCAAAAGTGATGCTTTATCCCTGCTCATAAATTACCTCCGCTGTTTTGAGAATTTCCTGGCGACGAATCCAATTTTCACTATTTTCAATAGATTCTTTTACGGCAATATCAACTTCACGCCCGATACTTGCTTCTAATTCATGTTTGATTTTGGCAAGAGTTAATAATCCCTGGCGAGCATTGGGTGCAAAGCGAATAAGAATATCAATATCACTATCGGCATGAAAGCGAGTGCTTAAAACTGACCCAAATAAAGCCATTTCTGTAATATTCCAACGTTGGCAAAATTGCGCAATTTCTTCTGTCGATATGCCCAAACGTTTTTGTAATTGAGGATTTAATTTTAGTAGCATATATATTTCAAAATAACTAATATATTAACATAATTTCTAAGCTTCTAATATTTCTCGTCTCAACCATTTAATAATAGAATCTATTAAATTCGGATTTTGGGATGAAATACATTCTATATTGTCACATTTTTGGTCTGAGATAAGACAGATGGAACTGCCAAGGGTGCTTAAGGTAGTGAGAAATGTTTCGCTGAATGAGCGATCGCTGACTTATTATCTCCCCACCCTAAATATATAAAAATATTGTCTCCTTGGAATAAAAATACCGGAAAAGGTAGGGAAATTTATTCTAGAACAATATATTGTTTGAAAATCTCAAAATAGAACATTGCTATATTTGATTATTCCACGGGAGGTAAGGCAAGATAAAACTTTTTTTAATACTATGATAAGTTAGCTTTTCGACGATTGTTTAAAAAAAAGTATAGACAAAAAACAAAAAAAGAATGAGCAGCCATATAGACGAAGAAAAGATAGTTGAAAATTTTGATTGGAGTAACCTTTCTCTAGAACAGTTGAAGTTGCTTCAATCTCAAATAAGCAAAGCGATCAATCTCAAGATAAGGGAATTAAACTTACCAAATACTACTACCAATACAGTGCAAGTTCATTTGTATAAAGCAACTTTAGCAAAAGTATTTCCCCGTCGTCTGCATAATTCGCTTTTTAAGTATCCAAAGTGTGTTTTAGGAGTAAGTTTAGGAAGCAAAAACTTTATCGATACTAACCGACTCGAAGCCTGCATTAAATGGATTAGCGAAAACTTCAAGGCTTGTCTAGTGTTAGTTGGCGACAGCGTATATCGACTGACAATTATAATTAGAGACGGAAGAAAGAACAATGAAACTCGGCTGAAGGCACTTGATACTGGACAGCAATTTATCAACAAAAATTCTCTGCTTTTCAAGCAATACTCGGAAAGCTGTCGTTTCGAGTTCAAATTGGCTTCAGAAATTGAGAAGCGATCAGAGTTTAATATTTATTATGAAGAACTTCAGAGTCTTTATCAAAAGAATGAATCTTTTCAAAGCTTGGTAAACTCTTTTGCCCAGACATATCTCAACCGAGGAAAGCAGGTAGAAAAGGAAGGAATTGATGAACTCGGACAGCACTTGGCAATAACTTATCTCCTGGAGGAGTCGGCACTATTTGCTTACCTTGCTCAAGCAGGATGGTCTGTTTTTGTTTATCCAGGCTCCATCAAAACTTTTGAAGAAATATCGGAAGGACTGCATCCAGAAGTTCCATCACCTCTCCAGCAGATGATTTGGGTGAGCTTGCGCCTGAAACAAAAGAGTACAAGTGATAATGAAAATATAGAAGAGAAAATTACAAGATAAAATCAACGGTATTACTGCATATTAATAGTCAAGTACAAATTTCTATATCAGGACTTACGAAAAATATCCAATGATACAAAATCTGTAGGAGCAATTGGCCAATCGCCCCTACTAGATATGGCGGTTATGCGTAAGTCCTGTATATTAGATTGATGTATCAAGTTTCATAATATATCAATTAAATTTAGGGGTAAATACTAAATTGGCAATCCCAATCAACACTATAAAAATCATCAAAATAAATAAATTCAACTATCTCCTACTGAGCATCTCCATTTTAATAGGTGCTATCCTCCGTTATAATTTCTCAGCTAACAAACCCGCCGACTCCATAGAAATATCAACTTTAGGCTACAGTCTCGGTAATAACTTTCTCGACATCCCCCTAGATACAGTCATCACTTGGCAACAACTCCTCTCACCCCTCCGCTTCGACTCCACCGCCCAATATAGCGATGTCATTCACAACCTAATGACCGAAAGCACTCATCCCCCCCTATATTTTCTGCTGACTCACTTTTGGCTGAAACTATTTACCACAGACGGAGAAATAGTATCTCTCGCAGTGGGGCGATCGCTTAGTTGTTTATTCGGTGTATTAGCTATTCCAGCTATATTTGCCCTTGGTTGTTTTGCTTTTCGCTCTCAGATAGTGGGGCAAATAGCTGCAGCACTGATGGCAGTCTCTCCCTTCGGTATCTACATTGCCCAAGAAGCACGTCATTATACCCTAACAGTCCTCTGGATAATACCTTCTGTTGCTTGTCTCATCGCCACAATACGTTGTCTTCAGCAGCAAAAAATATTGCCTTTATGGTTAGGATGTGTCTGGATAATAATTAATAGTTTAGGTATCGCCACCCACTACTTTTTTGGATTAGCACTCGCAGCAGAAGGCTTAGTTATGGGTTGGTTTTGGCTGCGCGATATCAAATATTTTTCTCAACGTTATTGGTGGCGAATATATGGGGTTGCATTGGGAAGTTTAGTAGGTTGTTTGGTGTGGTTGCCAGCAGTAACGGGTATTTCCAATAATGAGTTAACTACTTGGATTGAAACCAGTTATGACTTTGAGGATATTTGGCAACCCATTCCTCGCTTATTTGTTTGGGGTGTAACAATGATTTTTATGTTGCCAGTTGAAGGAACACCTACTTTTATTAGCATCCTTTCTGGCGTAACAATGTTGTTAGTATTAGTTTGGGTTTTTCCGAGTTTATGGCGGGGGTGGAAAGTAGCATTCGCTTCTCCAGAAACCAGTCTTTCTCTGCAAATCTTAGCAGGATTTTTCGGGTTTACTATTCTACTATTTTTGTTTGTAATTTACGGTTCAGGAAAAGATATTTCTTTAGTTGCTCGTTATGGCTTTGTTTATTTTCCTGTGGTTTTGCTATTATTGGGGGTTGCTTTAGCGAATAGCTTCCAAAATATTGACAATAAAAAACTCAGGGAAAAAGTCTTTAAAATTATTCCTAGTTTTTTCACCGCAACAGGTAAAAAAATCATTGTCATTATATTAGTAATGGGATTGTGTGGAGCATTAAGTGTAGTCACAAATTATGCCTATCAAAAATCACGACGAGCAGATTTATTAGCTCAAGTCATTCAAAGAAAATCTCAAGCTCCACTATTAATTGCCATGACTTATGAAACTCACTCAGAAATTCGTGCTTTGATGGCTATTGGTTTATATTTTCAACATCTGGAAAAAAAGGCTAATTTTACAACAGAAAAATTAGAATTTATTCTAGTTAAAAAAGATAAAGATGAAGAAATATTAGCAGATTCACCTCTTGCCAAAATCTTGACAGAAAAACCTATATCTTTAGATTTATGGGCAGTGAATTTAGAAGTAAATGAAAAAGATTTAGATAAATTTGGCTGTTTGGAAAATGCTGCTTCTTTACCAAAAACTAATTATAGTTATGAATTATATAATTGTCGATAAAAATAGGTAAGCATTCAGCAGTCAGCCATCAGCTATCAGCTATGTGTTATTAACTCATTATACTAGAAGGAAATTATCCACCAAGGAGAATTAAAGTTCATTAATGAAATTGGCTGTAACCTAACCTCAGTTATTGTTTGCATAAGTTCAAAAGCTGATTGCTGACAGCTAATAGCTGAATGCCTACAAAAATAGAGTTGTCATAGCGATGGTCGGGAAGCAATCTCTAATACCAAGTTTAATAAAGCTAAATACAGCTATAAATATCTGATTAAGATTTATTCCCTACCTGCGACCTAAAAACTAAAACCTAGAACCTAAAACCTAGAAATTTATTTTTAGCAAACATTATATCAAATTGGTATAACATCTCGATATGTTTTTCTCCATCAATCCAAAATTTTTGAAATTTACACCAATATGCAGAGTAGTCTAAAATCTCATTGATTTCTGGTAATCTCAGTATTTAATCTAAAATTTATCTTAAGTTTTTAATATACTAAAAATTAAAAATTAGTCTTAATTAAACTTGAAAGTAAATATTTGAAAAAATAGATGAAAAAATATTTACTTTTATATCGCAAAATTAACAAAAGTTAAAAAACAAAGAGGTAAAGACAAAAATGAATACAAATATTTGGGAATAAACAGTGTTGTAAGCTACAATTATTTCAGCATAAATAGTAAATGATAGTTTACAGGAGAAAGTTAAAGACGACTTCTTAACATTACTTTAAGAACTTTCCTGATCCATGAAACCTAGAATAATTGTCTGTGGCTTGGGTCGAACCGGCTACAAAATATTTCGTTTATTAAGACAGCAGGGTGCAACAGTTATCGGCATTAGCGATCGTCCTCTCCGTGGGGAAGGATCGGAAATTATTGTTGGTAACTTCCGTTCAGCATCTACTTTATTAGCAGCAGGGATTCAAAGTGCTCATACTCTGGTTTTAGCAGGGAAAGATGAGTCTGTTAATTTAGCCGTCTTAATGTTAGCCCGGATTCTGAATCCTAAAATTCGGATTATCAATCGCTTATTTAACACGAGTTTGGGCGATCGCCTAGACCATACCCTCACCGACCACACAAGTATGAGTGTGTCAGCATTAGCAGCCCCAGTATTTGCTTTTGCAGCTCAGGGAAATCATGCTATTGGACAGTTAAGTCTGTATAATCAGACCTGGCCAATGCACGAAGAATTCATCAATGAAAATCATCCTTGGAAAGGCAAAAAGCTTAGTAAACTGTGGGACGATCGCTCTGTGATGTTAATTTACTATATGCCAGTAGAAGATCCCATTGATTTGGTATCTGCAGTAGTTCAGGGGCGACAGTTAAAAATCGGAGATCGTCTGATTATCGCTAGCAAGCCTACTGTGCGAACTCGTAGACAAAGTTTAATTCATAACTTTTTCAAAATCTTTGCTCGACTGAGACAATTTCAAAGACACAGTAAATCAGCAGTAATTCTCAACTTAGCTCTTCTAGTAACTGTTTTAGTTTGTACTATTACCTATATTAGTATTAACCTGAATAACAGTTTTGTCGATTCTCTCTACTTTACAGTTGGGATGATTACGGGAGCAGGAGGAAATGAAAAAATAGCAGAACAAGCACCAGGCAGTATCAAAATATTTACCTCGATTATGATGCTGGTAGGAACGGCAATAGTGGGTATCTGCTACGCACTCCTCAACGACTTTGTATTAGGAACTCGCTTTCAAGAATATTGGGATGCAGCCCGTATACCCCTTCGCCATCATTACATCATTTGTGGATTTGGTGGCATAGGTATACATATTGCCCAGCAACTTATTGCTAACGGCCATGAAGTAGTAGTGGTAGAGCGTAACCCTAACTGTAGATTTCTCAATACTGCTCGATCCATGAAAATTCCTGTGATCGAGGGAGACGCAAGTTTATCTACGACTCTTGAAGTGGCCAATATTGAAAAAGCAGAAGCTCTCTTAGCTGTAACGGGCAATGATATTGTTAACTTAGAAATTGCTCTGAGTGCCAAAGGACTTATGCCTAAAATTCCTGTTGTAGTTAGAAATCAAGACCCACACCTGGCTTTGATGGTGCAACAGGTGTTTGAATTTGAGTCTGTATTAAGCCCCACTGAATTAGCGGCTCCTGCTTTTGCTGCTGCAGCGATCGGCGGTAGAATTCTTGGCAATGGAATTACAGCAGATAGTTTGTGGGTAGCATTAGCTACTCTAATTACACCGGGACATCCTTTTTGCGGGAAAGTTACTAAAGAGTCAGCTCGTAATGCTGACTTTGTGCCTTTGTATATAGAAAGTAACGGTAAAGAAATTCATGGGTGGGATTTGCTCAATACTACTCTGAATTCTGGTGATGTTTTGTATTTAACAATGCCAGCTAATAGAATTGACCAACTTTGGAGAAATACACCAATACAACTATTGACTAATATAGTTGAGTAGTGACAATATTTTGACTTTTATCTCAGTCAAAACTAAAAACCTAAATTCATCCGATTTGGTTTTGGTAATATTGTTGACTTTGATTTTGTCACTACTTAATTTTTTTTCATTTTGCAGCTATTTACAGCGGTTTTCATATGAATAAACCACAATGTTCAAACCAACCTACGGCATCATCTTCGGTAATTTGAGCGATACGGCTAACGCCACGCTCCGCGAACGCTAAACTAATAACTCGATCCAATTGTTCTGAAGTTCGGGCCTCATCAGAACGGAGGAAATTTTTAAATTTTGACCAGCATAATTTGAGCTTGTGACAAATCTGGAGAATAAGCTGGTAAGAATATTAATTTTGCTCCTGCTGAGTTAATTAATTCTTCAATTCTTTGCCCTCCCGTGAATACTTAAATTATCCATCAATACAATGGCTCCAGGCCATAATTGAGGTACTAAAATTTGTTCAATATATACTTCAAATATTGTTTTATTTGTACTGCCAATGACTGTCATTGATGCAATTAAACCATCTATACTTAATGCCCCTAATACACTTGTATTGCGACCTCTATTTCTAGGAGCATTTGTGACTACTCTTTCTCCTACTTTTCCTCGACCATAAACACGAGTCATACCTAAATTAACCCCTGACTCATCAACAAATACGCTTATTATGTATATCTATTAAATTTAACCATTTTCGATACTCATAGCGTTTTTGCTTAATATCTTCTCTTTCCTCATCCGTTGCACAAATACTTTTTTTTTCTACTTATATTGAGTTTTTTCAAAGTTCGATACATTGTTGATACACTAATTTTTACTCCTGTCTTACTCTTTAAATACTGGCATAATTCACAAAGTAAAATATCTGGTTTTTTGTTGAATTTTCTGCTGAATTTAAAAATCAAAATTATTCTCAATTTTAGTCTTTGGCCCTCCTCCATGTTGTTTTGGATTCACAGTTCCTGTGTTTCGATAATGCCGTAATAAATTACGGACAAAAGTCAAACTAACTTCAAATCTTTGTGCTATTTGACGTTGAGAACCTTCTTTGTTTTGATAGGCTCTAATCACACGAAGACGTAAATCTGGTGAATATGGTCTGGCCATTTTATTCGTTTGGCGTTCGCGGAGCGTGGCGTCAGCCGTATCGCTCTAGATAACTATTTTGTCTTTAGTTACATTTTACACTTTTGTGGTTCACTCATATGAAAAGCGCTGTAAAGAGTAGGAAAAGCTTAACCAATGGCTATTAGGAATGAGGATTCCTCAAGAAGCCAGCCTGGAGTAATGCTCAGGATATGCAGACGTGGGGAGGCATTGCAGGTAGGCGTAAAACCGAAATTGTATGAAGCCAAAACGCACTAGACGAGGTAAGTAGGCTCAAATCAAGAGTAGGAGACTCTTGTGAAGAAAAATCTCCAGGTAACCAAGCCGAAGAGCAGCGAACACCAAAGCCAACAAGCGTGGACAAACCCTGAAATATAGGTGCGAAACTAGGTGTAACCAACCTTGAAGAATCCTGTGATGTCAGGAGCCGTATGAGTTGGAAACTCTCATGTACGGTTTTGAAGTAGAGGTGAGGGATAGTGATATCCCCATCGACTACATCTCAAACATGGCAAATGCTGCTCCTATAAAACGGCGACTAGGTAGCGATATCTAACAGTAAATACTCAATTCATTTATTTGTCTGAAAACTTTTATTCTATCAAGCGATCGCCAGTATCATTGTCTTTTACAGTATATTCACAGAAAATATTTAGTCCAATTTTGAGAATGTATAGAAGCCATTTGGTATCTTTTCTTAAGATACAAAGCCTTCAGGAAAGCCGTTTTCAGGAGCCTAACAACTATAAGAGTTCAGGAGACCGAAAAATTCGGAAAAATGACTGC
>JASJEE010000053.1 GCA_030064835.1 Microcoleaceae cyanobacterium MO_207.B10
GGATTCCCAAGGGGGACGGGAGGGGGATGTGCGGGGGGAACTGGAAGTCCCCCTTTGTCAGGGGGATTTAGGGGGATTATTGGTGTACCTCACGCCCGTTGGAAACTGCTATATGTTATTAATTTGTATCTAAATGATTGACTTTTTTGGATAATAAATTTGAATATTTGTAATCTAAAAATCAAGAAATTACCCTTTGATTAAAATTTAAATTTTTTCTGGAGAAACATCGTAATATTTTGATAATCCTTGTTTTGCTTGTTGAATTGTCAAAGGAAAAATTGTATTGTTTAATTCTTGAAATTCGAGTGTGGAAGAATCAATTTATAAGAATTATAAATTAGTGTAATGTACAGGATTTTGCCAACCACCCCATATATTAGGAATATCAATACTTGCATATTCAGATATATTTATATCCCACCGATCCTGACCGTTTTCATCACTGTTATGAAAAACAATTTGACTAATTAAACCGAGTAAAAATGCAGTTCCTTTTTTCGCTCCTTGTGAATGGCAACAAACTAAATATTTACAAGCTTTTGCTCTGTTTTGATTTAGTATCCAACCATAATCATATCCGTTAGATATAATTTTTTCTAAATTCTATCGTGTAAAAGTAATAATAGTATTTTCCATAATTTTTATCTCTAAACTAGAACTATACTATAGAAAACTTTTGAAATTATATCAATACTTTTTCAAGTCTAACGTTTTTTATCTCTTCCATTAAAAACTTTAATAGTGGAGTTATCTAGAATGAGTGCATTGAGAATATATTTATTATCCAGTAGTTTTGTATATATCAAGGAAGGGTAAACTGTATTGCAAGTCACGTTAGATTTTTCCAGAATAAGTCCGGTGCTGTTAGCTAAACCGAGCATTACCCATTTTGAAGTGCAATCAACTCCAGTAATTAAGGTGATAGAAAATTAACGGTAATGCGATCTATAAAATGCAGTCTTAATTATAAGTAGATAAAATTAGTTGTTATTCAATATTTTTTTACCAATCAAATTTATATTTATCCGCCTTAAATTCCTTATTTTCCCGACATTAAAATTTTATAGATAGGATTTGAAAAAATAATTATACCTGTAGCCTCTTTGTAACAAAAAAGAGAATGCGCTTGTAATTATTGTTCAATTTATCAAAGGCAAATCAGGATTTTATTAAGTCACTAAACTTCACTTATACAAAAAATGATTTAGATTAAAATATAACAATTAACTCACTACCACCAATTTTTAAAAAAGGTATTTTTATCTAAATAAAGTATAAAGAATAATCAAAGTATCCGAAATTTATATTTAGATAGTTGGTAGCTAAACTTGTAATTACAAATAGTTCAGAATATTGATGCCAAATAACATGAAGCGTAAACTAAATTATCTAGCGATATTAACAATAACTTCTCTATCTTTCTTCGGCAGTCAAATACCAAACATTGCTAGGGCGAACCAGTCGAGTCCATCAGTTAAACAAACAAATCAATTTTTATTAGCTCAACAACAAGTTTGTCAACTTCAGTCTTCACCCGCAGATAACCGTAGAGGAGTAGATTTCCGAGATCAACCAGGTGGAGGTAAAAATATCGCCTTTTTCAATGATGGTACTCCTGTAACAGTCATCAATAGGTCTAATGATGGACAATGGACACAAGTTATTGGGCCAAATAATGCTCAAGGTTGGGTATACACTCTCTACCTGCAAAATTGCAATACACGGTCTGCTTCACAAGTAACCGATGGTAGTACAACAGGTGGAGTACCTATAGGAACAATGTGTCAAGTTACAGGTTGGCCTGACTCTCCTTATATTGCAGTCCAAAATTTTCCCAATGCTAAAAGTAAACCTATGCCATACATTTTTAATAAGGGTATTCAACTACAAGTTTCACAACCACCAGCAGGACAACAGTCTCAAGAAAAGTGGGTTTACGTTAGGTCTATAGCTAATCCTCAACAAGTAGGTTGGGTATGGAAGCCTTATATTCAATGTAATTAGATTAGTAAGTAGTTATGCTTTTAGGAATTTCTTAGTGGAGAGGGGGAACAGGGGGGAGTAATTAATAATTTATGGATAGGAATTGATTTGATTTTTCTTTTTTGGAGATGTCTACTCTCTACTCTCTACCTCAACAAAAAGACTTTTTTTCGATACGCAAATCCTAATTAATCTATAATTTTATCTTTGCTATTAGTTAATGATTAACTATCCGTATTATTAACTAATAGCAAATTATTTTTGTGTATTTATAACCGTATTACAAGGATTTTTTACTTAATCCTATGATTAAAACCAAAATGTTATATATTATTTCTATAGATGAATAAAATAACTGAGATTATTCAATCCAGAAAATGGCGTTTGTCATCAAATTAAATTTTATAAAGCTTAAGAAAATGACTGAATCAAACATTCAACTTCCCAGCTATCAAATAGAAAGCCTTTTGCATGAGGGGATGAAATCATTAGTTTATCGAGGTAAACGAACATCAGATCAAAAATCGGTTATTCTCAAGTTTCTCCGTAGTGAATATCCGACTTTTTACGAACTTGTTAAATTTCAAAATCAATACATCATTACCAAGAATCTTGACTCGCCAAAAATTGTTAAACCTATATCTCTAGAAAACTATCGTAACAGTTTAGTATTGGTGATGTTAGATGAGGGGTATATTTCCCTTTCTGAATATATAAAAAATCATATTATTAGCCTAAATCAGTGTCTAAAAATAGGGATGATACTAGCTAATATCTTAGAAGAACTTTATCAAAATCGCATTATTCATAAAGATATTAAACCTGCAAATATTCTGATTCATCCCCAAAGTTTAGAAATTAAACTTATTGACTTTAGTATTGCTTCTTTACTTTCCAAAGAAACTCAAGAAATTAAAAATACGAATATTTTAGAAGGAACTTTAGCTTACATTTCTCCCGAACAAACAGGAAGAATGAACCGGGGAATTGACTACCGTAGTGATTTCTATTCTCTGGGCGTAACATTATATGAATTACTAAGTAGAAAATTACCTTTTGCGTCAACCGATCCGATGGAGTTAATTCACAGTCATATTGCTCGTCAACCTGTTTCAGTTAGTAGTGAAAATATTCCCGAAGTTGTGGCAAATATTGTGATGAAATTAATGGCGAAAAATGCTGAGGATCGTTATCAAAGTGCATTGGGGTTGAAGTATGACCTAGAAAAATGCCTCAATTTATTAGAAACTCAGGGAAAAATTGAACTATTTAAATTAGGTGAATTAGATTTATCAGACCGTTTTGTTATTCCCGAAAAACTTTATGGTCGAGAATCTGAGGTTAAGCAGTTACTTACAGTTTTTGAAAGAGTTGGTGAGGGAAATGTAGAATTATTTTTAGTTGCCGGATTTTCTGGAATTGGCAAAACAGTAATTGTCAATGAAATTCATAAACCTATTGTTAAACAACGGGGTTATTTTATTAAAGGAAAATTTGACCAATTTAATCGGAATGTTCCTTTCCTAGTATTTGTTCAAGCTTTCCGGGATTTAATGACACAATTACTATCAGAAAGTGATACTAAACTACAGCAGTGGAAAGAAAATATTTTAGATGCTTTGGGAGACAATGGGAAAGTAATTATTGAGGTAATTCCGGAACTAGAAAAAATTATTGGTAAACAACCTGATGTGGCAGAGTTATCAGGAATTACAGCACAAAATAGATTTAATTTATTATTTGTAAAATTTATTCAAGTATTTACAAAAAAAGCACATCCTTTAGTCATTTTTATAGATGATTTACAATGGGCAGATTCTGCTTCGTTACAATTAGTAAAACTGTTGATGAGTGAGCCAGATATTTCCTATTTGTTAATAATTGGTGCTTATCGAGATAATGAAGTTTCTCCTACTCATCCATTAAGTTTAACATTAGATGAAATTATCAAGCAAAAATCCACAATTAATCAAATTAATTTAGCACCATTATCACCACAAGACATCAATAATTTAGTAGCCGATACTCTTAGTTGTTCTCCTCAACTTGCTCAACCTTTAACAAAGTTAGTTTATCAAAAGACAAAAGGAAATCCTTTTTTTACTAATCAATTTATCACGGCACTTTATGGAGAACGATTAATCAGTTTTAACTTGAAACTAAGATATTGGGAATGTGATATTACTCAAGTTCAAGAACTGATACTAACAGATGATGTGGTTGAATTTATGGCATTACAATTGCAGAAGTTGCCTCAAGAAACTCAGGAATTATTAAAGTTAGCTGCTTGTATCGGAAATCAGTTTGATTTAGCAACATTAGCAATTGTTTCTCGACAGTCAGAGTCTGCAGCAGCAAATGTTTTGTGGCGGGCGTTACAGGAAGGGTTTATTTTACCTCAGAGTCAGATTTATAAGTTTTTTAAAGATGATAAATTGTCGCGGTTAACTATTAAAGATAAACACATCAATCTTGACTATAAGTTTTTGCATGACCGGGTTCAACAAGCTGCTTACTCCTTGATTCCTGAGAAGCAAAAACAAGAAACCCATTATCAAATTGGCAAACTACTTTTAGCAAATTTATCAACTTCAGAAACTGAGGAAAAAATATTTGATATTGTCAATCAAATCAATATAGGTAAAAGCTTAGTTACAGATAAATTCAGGATAGAACAGCTAGCAAAACTGAATTTAAGAGCAGGTCAAAAAGCCAAGGTTTCGACAGCTTACGCAGCTGCAAAAAATTATTTCAAAGTTGGTATTAGTTTGTTAGGAAAAGAGGCTTGGAAAAATTATTATGATCTGACTTTTCAGTTGTATTTTAATCTAGCAGAAACAGAATTAATGAGTGTGGAATTTCATACTTTATCCGAAACTCTCACCACCTTACTTAAATTTGCTAATTCTCCGATCGAGCAAGCTAAAATTTACGTTCTTAAGGTTACTCAATATACCTTGCAAGGGCAATTTACAGAAGCAATTAAAGTTGGTTTAGAAGGATTAAACTGTCTTGGGATTACAATAAATCGTGATACTCTCCAAGAATTAGTTCAAGCAGAATTCACTACTATTGAAGAAAAATTAAAAAATCGCTCAGTAGATTCTTTGTTAGATTTACCTACTGCCACAAATTCACTTGTTCAAGCAACAATTGAATTATTAGCAATTTTAGATGCACCAACATATATTATTTCCGATATTGAACTATATAGTTTTGCGAATTTAAGAGCTGTTAGTTTATCTCTTGACTATGGAAATACTCCTGAATCAATTAAAACTTATATTAACTATGGTTTACTTTTAATAGTTAGGAATAATCAATACCGACGGGGATTAGAATTTGCAGAATTTGCCCTAAAGCTAAGTTATAAATTCAAGAGTCAATCTCAACAATCAAAAGTTTGTCTTTTATTAGGTAGCTGGATTCAAGTATGGGCAAAACCAATACAAGGAGCTGCAGAAATTAATTACCAAGGTTTTATCGCAGGATTGAACTCTGGAGATATCCAATTTGGCGGATATAACTTATTTGGTAATATTTGTAATCGATTATTTCAAGGTGAAAATTTAGCAAATCTCGCAATAGATATCAATAAATATTATCAGATTGCGGAAAATATAAAAAACGATCTTTTGTTAAGTATCCTTCCTGCTTGTCGATTTTTTATCAATAGCCTATCTCAGACTTTAGATGAGGAAAAATGTCTTGAATTAGTTCAAGCAGAACAAGCTTGGCTCGAACGTTGTGAAGCATCAAAGTCCGACCTTGCACTTGCTATTTATTACATTTTACAAATTCATAAATCCTGTCTTACCCAAAATTTCATTCCTAGTATTGAGTATGTGAAAAAAGCTAAGAAATTACTTGATGCTTGTGTCGGCTTTACCACATCTAGTGGTTATTATTATTATGGTTCTCTAGTTTTATTAAATTCATATTTAAGATTACCAGAAACAGAAAAAAGTGAGGCACTCAAACAAATTGAAACAAATCAAATACAACTAAAAAGTTGGTCAGATAGTTGTCCAGAAAACTTTCTCCACAAATATTATTTAGTCGAAGCAGAGCGAGCAAAAATCACAGAAAAAAAACTCGAAGCAATGGAACTATATGATAAAGCTATTGTAGAAGCCAAAGAAAATCAATACATTCAAGAACAAGCTCTTGCGAATGAACTTGCTGCGAAATTCTATCTAGAATGGGGGAAAGAAAAAATTGCTCAAACATACCTAATTGAAGCATATTACTGCTACGCAAAATGGGGAGCAAAAGCAAAAACAGATGCCTTAGAAACAGATTACCCCCAACTACTAACTCCCATTTTCCAACCTCAATATCATCCTTTAAAATTGGATACAACAACATATCCCAATATAGATTCAAATCTCGATTATACAATCCAAACTCACCCTTCCAACAGTACCAGTATTTTTGAATCTCTTGATTTTGCTGCCATTATTCAAGCATCCCAAGCATTATCTAGAGAAATCAAACTAGAAGAATTACTTTCAAGTTTAATGGAAGTAGTAATGAACAATGCAGGAGCAGAAAAAGTTGTCCTGCTTGTAGTTCAACAAGAAAAATTAATAGTTCAAGCCATAGCTACCGCAACTAAAGGCGTAACATTAAAATCTATCCCATTAGAAATTACTAGCATAGTTCCAACCACATTAATTAACTTAGTTAAACGTAATTTAAAAACAATATTTTTTGACAATGTAGCAAAAGAAAAAGATTTTATTGGCGACCCCTATTTCATCGAGCAAAAACCCAAAAGTATTGTTTGTACTCCCTTACTCAATCAAGGTAAATTAATCGGAGTATTGTATTTAGAAAATAAATTAACTATTGCTGCATTTACCCCAAGTCGTTTAGAAATAATTAAACTTATTTGTACCCAAGCTGCTATCTCTATAGAAAATGCTCAACTCTATCGAAAACTAGAAGCATATTCTCATAATTTAGAACATAAAGTTGAGGAAAGAACTCAGGCATTAACACAGAAAACGACTCAACTTAAATCTACCTTAAAAACACTCCGTTCCACTCAAGCTCAATTGATTCAATCTGAAAAAATGTCAAGTTTAGGACAGCTTGTAGCCGGAATAGCTCACGAAATTAATAATCCAATTAACTTCATTCATGGTAACTTGACACCAGCGAAAAAAGATGTCGAATCCTTAATGGAATTAATAGAACTATATCAAAAACTTTATCCCCAAAAAATGCCAGAAATTCAATCTAAAATGGAAGAGATAGAATTGGATTTTGTCGTAAATGACTTACCCAAAATATTAAGTTCGATGAAAAGAGGTAGCGAACGTATCCGCGAAATAGTCTTATCCCTCAGAAACTTCTCTCGTCTTGATGAATCAGAGATTAAATCTGTAGATATTCATTCAGGAATAGATAGCACTCTCTTAATTTTAGAACATCGACTTAAAGGTTATGGTAAATCTTCAGATATAAATATAAAAATTATCAAAGAATATGGTGAACTGCCATTAATTCAATGTTATGCTTCCGAACTAAATCAGGTATTTATGAATATTATCAATAATGCCATTGATACTTTAGCAGAAGTATTAGAATCAGAATCAGAATCAGAATCAGAATCAGATATCAAAATCAAACCAAGTATTACTATTTGTACTTATTGTCAAGATGCTGAGAAAGTACAAATTAAAATTATTGATAATGGTTTAGGGATAGATAAATCGGTGCAAAATCGAATATTCGATCCATTTTTTACCACTAAACCTATAGGTAAAGGTACAGGTTTAGGATTATCTATTAGTTATTCAATTATAGTAGAAAAACATGGCGGTCAGTTAACTTGTAATTCTGTACTCGGAAAAGGAACAGAATTTTTAATAGAAATTCCAATTCAGATTCCTGTTTCTATTTGTTATACCAATTACCAAAAGTAATGCTACACTTCCGCTTAACTTCAAAAGTTAAATAGTTACTAAGCTTTAAAGTCTTTTTTTGACAATTATTAATCGGTTAGTATTAATTTTTCCTACTCTTACTTCTCCCCACACCCCACACTCCCCACACTTCCACACCCAATTAAATATAGCATTCTTTTTGAGAAATGGTATTAGATGCCTTGTCCCAAAGTCAAATAGATTATAAGATAAACTATCACTGAAAAATTTCAGGCTGCATCATATAGGCCATTGTCCGGTAGGGAGAAATAAAATAATGACTCATCGTCCAATAATTCTAGGCATCGTCGGTGATAGTGCTGCAGGTAAAACCACTTTAACCAGAGGAATCGCTCAAGTATTAGGCCCAGAAAACGTTACTGTTATCTGTACAGATGACTACCATCGCTATGATCGAAAACAACGAGCTGAAATAGGTATTACTGCGCTTCACCCAGATTGTAACTACCTTGATGTAATGCAGCAACACTTAACACTGCTGCGTACCGGACAACCCATTCTTAAACCTATTTATAATCATTCAAGCGGAACATTTGACCCACCAGAATATATTAAGCCTAACAAATTTGTGATTGTTGAGGGATTACTTGGTTATTCGACTAGGGGGGCAAGAGATTGTTACGATGTTAAAGTTTATTTGGCCCCCCCAGAAGAATTAAGGGCGAAATGGAAAGTAAAACGGGACACGATGAAAAGGGGCTACAATGAGGCACAAGTCCTGAAAGAGATGGAAAAACGGGAACCAGACTCGGATGAGTTTATCCGTCCCCAACGTAAGTGGGCAGATGTAGTTGTGACTTTTTATCCCCCTTCACAGGATGAAAATAGCTCTCAACTTCATGTTCGTTTGGTACTCAGACCTACTATTCCTCACCCAGATTTTCTAGAGATTATTGATCAAGGTAGTCCTAATTTTCAACCTGCAGTCCGTTTGGGTTTAGATCGGGATATGGGTAAACCAGTAGATGTTTTGGAAATTGATAGTCATGCGACTAAGGAACAGGTAAATGAGTTAGAAATGATTCTCTGCAACGAAATGCCTAACTTAAAAGATTTCTGCTCCCCTGAAGGAGACCCAGATATTGGTAAGTTGGTTGGTACAACTGGTGAATTGTTACAAAGTTATCCTCTAGCTTTAACTCAATTACTTGTTGCTTATCACATGATTAAGGCAACTAATATTTATCAGTAAGAGAGAGGGTTAAATAATTAATAATTAATAATTAATTATTACCTTTTCTTAAAAAGAAGAGGATTGGTTAAAAGGAAAATTTTTTCTTTTGGTAGTCCTGCATAGTAATGGTAGATGTGGATGAAAAATGTCTAGCAAGGGAGCAAGATGCTCCCACTAATTTTTCCCTTGACCAAAATAATTATGGCGGTTTTCACTCATGTTGACTACAAAACTTCTTCCTTCTTCCTTTAAACCCAAATCTCTGTACTCTATATTAATGAAAACTGCTATAAAATATACCACCATTACAATGTAGGACAACCTTTCTTTTTTTATCCTGGAAAGGAGAAGCTTTATACCATTTCTCAAAAACTTTTCTAAATTTTGTCTATCTGGGGATTAGGTAGTTGTATGCAACGTCCGTACAGAGAAGTAAACATAGCAATAATTAATATTAAATCAGCTAGAACTAGGAAAAAAATGATTTGATATCTACTAATTAATTGATAACTCAAATATTACCAAAGTATAGCATTAATCCATAGGAATTGGTATTAAACCTTACTTTGTCGGTAAAAGTTTCATACTTTATTATCTATAAGTTGGGGATGTTTTACCAATTATTGAGGATTGTTTATACTTACTATTCAGCTATCGTATCCTTGCCAGATTTTATTTTACAAGAAGGTTGTCTTGGTAGAGTATAAGTGTAAGTAAATTTTGAACTAGAAACTATGTCAAACAAAATTTCTCCTGAAGAATTTTATGATAATCATGCTACCAAGTATGACGATATAATAAAGACGCCTAAGTCGAATGTACAGTATCTAAATGAAGCCGTTAAAATCTTTCATCAATATAATCACTATCAAGGCAGTATTTTAGATATTGGTTGTGGAACTGGACTTCTCAGTGAATTATTACAGGGAGATTTTGAATATACAGGTATTGATATTTCAGCTAAGATGCTAGATTATGCAGCTAAAAGGGGTTATAAAACTATCCACAAACCGATAGAAAAGGCTTTAGCTGAAATTGATTCCCACTCCTACGACTTTGTTTTTTGTTTGGCTTCATTGTATTTTATTGAAGATGCTCAATTGGTGTTTGAGCAGATTTATCGAATAGCTCGTAAAACTATTTTAATTACTTTAATTGAAGCAACAGACGAATATATTAAAAACCATATTATTCGAGTTTACGACCATTCAAAAATGGTAATTAAAAATGCTGTAGAAGATTATTTTATTATTGCTTGGAGTTCCCCAACTACAGGTATTCCTATCCAAACTCGCATGGTCTACATTGAGCAAAAAAATTAGGGTAATTGGTTAATAGGATTTAATATTTAATGTTGCCTATCGATCATATTATACGGGATGGTAAATATAAGTTATTTTTGAACTATAAAATTTATGCTAAATAAAATTTCCCCTGAAGAGTTTTATGATAATTTAGCTGCCAATTATGATGATGTACTAAAAGACCCAAAGTGTAATGTACAGCATCTAAATGAGGCAGCTAAAATATTTAATCAATATAATTACCATCAAGGTAGTGTTTTAGATATTGGTTGTGGTACAGGTTTTCTTAGTGAATTATTACAGGGAAATTTTGAATATACAGGAATTGATATTTCTAGTAAAATCCTAGATTATGCCGCTCAAAGAGGATACAAAACTATCCATAAATCAATTGAAACAGCTTTGTCTGAAATTGATAATAAATCCTACGATTTTGTTTTTTGTTTGGGAGCATTGTTATTTGTTGAAGATGCTCAAACAGCTATAGAGCATATTTATCGAATTGCTCGTAAAGCTATTTTAATAAGTCTTGATGAGACAACCGAGGAATATATTAAAAATTTTGCTGTGCCAGTTTACGACCATTCAAAAATAGTAATTGAAAATGCCATTGAAGATTATTTTATTATTGGTTGGACTTCTCCAACTACAGGTATTTCTATCCAAACTCGCATGATTTATATTGAGCAAAAAAACTAAGGTAATAGTTGACTAAGATTAACATTTAATATTGCTTATTAATTGTATAAAACGGGATAGTAAACACAAGTCATTTTTGAACTATAAGTTATGGTAAATAAAATTTCTGCTGAAGAATTTTATAACAATTTTGCTGCTAACTATGATGATGTCTTAAAAGACCCCAAGTGTAATGCACAGCACGTCCATGAGGCCGCTAAAATATTTCATCAATATAATTACCATCAAGGTAGTATTTTAGATATTGGTTGTGGCACAGGTTTTCTGAGTCAATTATTGCAGGGAGATTTTGAATATACAGGTATTGATATTTCAGCTAATATGCTGGAATATGCAGCTAAAAGAGGTTACCAAACTATCCATAAACCAATAGAAAAGGCTTTACCTGAAATTGATACTCAATCTTACGATTTTGTTTTTTGTTTAAGTTCATTGCATTGTGTTGAAGATGCTCAAACAGCAATGGATCATCTTCATCGAATTGCTCGTAAAACTATTTTAATTAGTATTGATGAAGCGACAGAGGAATATATTAAAAATTTTGTTGTGCCAGTTTATGAGCATTCAAAAATTGTAATTGAAAATGCTGTAGAAGATTATTTGATATTAGGTTGGACTTCTCCAACTACAGGTATTCCTATCCGAACTCGTATGATTTATATTGAGCAAAAAAACTAAATTTAAGGGGTTGCACATTAAAGAATGATAATAAATTTTTAACTGTAGATATATTGAGGAAATAATTATCCAAAAATATTTACTTTCGGATTACATCATTCCTGATTGTGCAACGCCAAATTTAATTATAAATAAGTAGTGATGATTTATAGTTTACCTCCTGAGAATGAGAAAGGTATACTGAGCAATATCACTACTTTTAAAAAATTTCTTTACTTAAAAAACAAAAGGCAATATAGAAGTTGGGGCGGGTATCATTTCAGCACCTCGCAAGTCTAATAATTGCACAAGAATTAAATAGGCGATCGCCAAACCTATAGAAATTACCCCAGTAATAATAGCCACAATTTTTCCACGATCCATAATTTTTTACTCCTGAAATTATATAATAATCAAAAAAATTAGCTGTTTGTAGGTTGGGTTGTTCCCGTTAGGGTTGCGCAGCATGGAACGAAACCCAACAAATCCGATTTTTCATAAATATCTATTGTTAAAACATAAGATTCCTTGTAAAAATCGGGTTTCTTTGCGTAAGTTATATGTATGTTGGGTTGCACTATCGCTTAACCCAACCTACTAAACTTATATAATAATCAAAAAAATTAACTTTTTGTAGGTTGGGTTGAGGAACCCGAAACCCAACAAATCCGATTTTTCGGAAATATCTATTGTTAAAACATCAGATTCCTTGTAAAAATCGGGTTTCTTTGCGTCAGTTATATGTATGTTGGGTTGCACTATCGCTTAACCCAACCTACTAGACTTATATAATAATCAAAAAAATTAGCTGTTTGTAGGTTGGGTTGTTCCCGTTAGGGTTGCGCAGCATGGAACGAAACACAACAAATCCGATTTTTCGTAAATGTCTATTGTTAAAACATAAGATTCCTTGTAAAAACTGGGTTTCTTTGCGTAAGTTATATGTATGTTGGGTTGCGCTACCGCTTAACCCAACCTACAATATTATAACTTTACCAATCAATACTTTTGAGTTTTGACTTTTGACTTTCTTTAGCCAGAACGTCTACGCAAAACCTCAACCAAAGTCAGAAAATCTTCTGGCAAAGGAGCGATCGCCTCAACCAACTCTCCAGAAACAGGATGTTGTAACTCTAGTCGCCAAGCATGAAGAGCTTGACCATTTAAGTTCACTCCCACCGAACGACCCTTCCCATAAATAGTATCCCCCACAATAGGATAACCCATTTTAGCACTGTGAACCCGAATTTGATGAGTCCGCCCAGTCTCCAACCGAAACAACATCATGGAAAAATTTCCCAAACGTTCCTTAACTTCCCAATGAGTAACAGCAACTTTTCCTCCTCTTTCCACCGGTGTCACTGCCATTTTTTTGCGGTCTATGCGATGACGACCAATAGGTAAGTCTATTGTACCACTATCTGTTTGCGGACTACCATAAACCACTCCTAAATATTCCCGCCTCGCCGTTTTTGCCTGCAACTGTGCTTGCAAATGTTGATAAGCTTGGTCTGTTTTTGCCACCATTATCGCGCCAGTCGTATCCTTATCCAACCGATGCACAATACCAGGTCGTTGGACTCCCCCAATACCCGCTAAAGAGTCACAATGAGCTAAAAGTGCATTAACTAAAGTACCCTCAGAATGTCCGGGTGCTGGATGTACGACTAAACCTGCTGGTTTATTGATAATTAATAAAGCATCATCTTCATAGAGAATATCTAAAGGAATATCATTAGCTTCTATTTCTAAAGGTACTGGAGGTGGAATAGTTAAAATAATTTTATCGCCCTTTTGTACTGTCGCTTTTTTAGAAGTGCAGAGTTGATCATTTACTTTCACATTACCTTGGGAGATTAACTTTTGGATATGCGATCGCGATAAATCTAGCATTTTTTGAGACAGCCAAATATCCAAACGTTGAGTTATTTCATCCCCACTATTCACCTCTAAAATAATTGAACCTTCATCAGTCATAATTTATAAAAATTGTTTGTGAAATTACCACTCTATCTAATCTACGCTCTAGTATAAGATATAGCAGTCCAAGCAAAGGGCGCGGACATTTATAAATGCTCAAACTCAGTCAGGAATTACTTCTGACTTATGTACGAGGGAATGGCCATTCGCCCCTACGACTTCTGACTTGCGCGTAGCGCTATAACTAGACCTCTTGCAAAAGTGAAAATTAAGTAAACAGGACTTACAAAAAATATCGAATTATACATAATCTGTAGGGGCGATTGGCCAATCGCCCCTACTAGATATAGCGGTTATGCGTAAGTCCTGGTAAATTACTGTACAGAAATAATCAGTTTTTCTGACTTTTGACTTTTGAATTAATTCTGCAAGAAGTCCACTAAATATTAAATATATTAGCCAAGAGAGCTACTGATTTAGAGAATGAAACATACTCTTTCTGTATTAGTTGAAGACGAAGCGGGAGTTTTGACCCGCATTGCTGGTTTATTTGCCCGTCGTGGTTTTAATATTGAAAGTCTGGCAGTTGGCCCAGCAGAACAAACTGGTGTTTCTCGAATTACAATGGTAGTACCAGGGGACGATCAGATTATTGAACAGTTGACCAAACAACTATATAAATTGGTTAATGTTTTGAAAGTACAGGATATTACAGCTATTCCGTGTGTAGAACGAGAATTAATGTTACTCAAGATTAATGCTACTACAGCTATGCGCTCCGAAGTGATCGAAATTGCAACTATTTTTCGGGCGCGGGTAGTAGATGTAGGTGACGACTCACTAACTATTGAAGTAGTAGGAGACCCAGGAAAAATGGTAGCTATTGTCCAAATGCTTGCTAAATACGGTATCCGTGAAATTGCTAGAACAGGAAAAATAGCTCTAACTCGTGAGTCTGGAGTTAATACTGAGTTCTTGAAACTGAGAGCATTAGAAGCAAAAATGTAAGTTTTTTTTTGGCTCTTAATTAGTAGAGGGGTAATTATCTAGGATTCGGAAATAGTAACTTGGGCTTTTTATTTGAGTTAAACACCTACTGTTTCTATTCCTAAAAATCTAAAGACAATTCTAATCTCCTGAATTTATATTTGCCCTAAAATCAACTAATCCTCAATATTATATATATTTTCAGCAATTACTCTTCTTTGAGAAGGATTCTATCAGAGTAATTGCTTTTTTTATGTTTAAATATTCAAATCTTTAAACTATGAGTTTTTGTTTTTAAATTATTAAAGATAATCAAATAATATCCGTTGTTACCCACCACATTAAATCCGATTAATATTTACAGCAAATTTCTGATAAATGATAAAAACATTGTAGTGCGGGCATATTGCCCTGGGGTTACCTCATAAAAATGGGAAGCACTGTATTTATATTGTAAACATATAAAAACCCTAATTCGTGTTTTTGCTTAATACAAAAAACGTAATTTTAGCATTTTAAATTATCCTTCCGGAACTCTACAAACAGCAAAGAAGAAGTTTACAGTAGGGATAAAAAAAAAATAAATCTAGTATGAAAACAAAAATAAAACTTCAAAAAATAACCCTGAATCATAAAGATTGACTTCAGCAGTCAAACAGATATTTAGACAAATAAAACCAGAGAATCCCAAATAAACAATCCCTAACTAATCAATTACTATCATTAAAACTTAAACAAAAACCATGGCACAACCAACAGCACAAGACCAATTAATGCTCGAACTGATCAACCGCGCTCGCCTCGATCCAGACGCCGAGGCAAACCGTTATGATGCAAATCTTTATGAAAACAACATTGCAGACCTAAACGAAGGACTCTCTCCAGGCACAATTTCCAACACTTCCAAACAACCTCTAGCATTCAACCTCGACCTAAATGATGCTGCCAAAGCTCATAGTCAGTGGATGCTAGATACCGACACCTTCAGTCACACAGGAGCAGGTGGCACAGACTCTGAACAACGGATGCAAAATGCTGGATATCAGTTTACAGGTTCTTGGGGTAATGGGGAAAACATTGGTTACAAAGGAATAACTCCGCCAGTCATCCCCAACCTTACTAACTATGTAAAAACTCTCCACGAAAACCTATTCATCGATGCAGGTATTTCAGGTAGAGGTCATCGTGTCAATATAATGAAAGAGAAATTCCAAGAAATTGGCATTTCTTCTTTGCAGGGAGAATTTACAAGTGATGGCCAAACCTTCAATTCTGTAATCACTACCCAAGATTTTGCCTATAGCGACGCTCAAAGCCAATTTTTAACTGGTGTTACCTATACCGATGCAGTTACCACTGATAACTTCTACACTGTAGGGGAAGGAATTGGCGGAATCACAGTTCAAGCTGTTGATACCAATAATGCTTCTAATATTTTCACCACTGAAACTTGGGGTTCTGGCGGTTATAGCTTGGAATTGCCCGCAGGTACTTACGATGTCACATTCTCTGACAATTATGGCAATACAGATAGCTCTCAAGTCACCATTAGTTCAAAAAATATCAAACTAGACTTGAAAAGCAACCAATTTATCGGCGGACCAACAATGTCTGATGATAACCTGACAATGAGTCCTGGTGCCGATAATATTAAAGCGCTATTAGGTAATGATAGCGTCAATGGAGGTGACGGCAACGACACTATTGGTGGGGGAGAAGGTAACGACACTCTCAATGGTGACGGTGGCAATGACTCATTAACTGGATGGATCGGTGACGATCTAATTAATGGCGGTATCGGTAACGATATTCTCCAAGGTGGCGATGGTTTAGATACCCTTAATGGTGGAGAGAACGCTGATACCCTCAAAGGCGGAAATGATGCTGACGAACTCAATGGTGATGGAGGCGATGACTTCCTACGAGGACAAGCTGGCAATGATTCCCTCAACGGTGGTGAAGGCAATGATACTGCAGGAGGTGGTGCTGGCAACGATGTTATTAATGGTGAAGTTGGTAATGACTCTCTGACTGGTTGGTTAGGTAATGATAGTCTCACTGGTGGTCTTGGTAATGATATTTTGCAAGGGGGTGATGGCAACGATACTCTCGAAGGTGTGGCTATTAATTTGTCAAATCCACAACCAGGCAATGGAGAAATTGATACTCTCATTGGTGGTGCTGGTGCAGATAGATTTATTCTAGGACATCAGTGGGGCTCTTTTGTTCCCTCAATCGGTGTCTACTACGACGACCAAGGAAATAACGATTACGCTTTAATTAAAACTTTCAACAGTGCTGAGGGGGATAATATTGAGCTGTATAATCAGGCTTCTGACTATACATTACAGGAAAACGTTGCTGGTTTGCCTGCCGGAACTGCTATCTACAGTAATAGTGGTAGCGAACTAATTGCTGTTGTTGACGGTGTAACAGGTATGGATTTGACTAGTAGTGAATTCTCTTTTGTATAGTCTTTGGTTTCTTTCCTAGTTCTTAGGGCGGTATCGAAAATCGATCGCTTATTGGTATGTATTTAACTTTTCCGGCAATCCATAATTGCGAGATGATTTTATCAGAGAGCAGAAACCATAATCCCCGTGTCTGGTGTGTCTGTTGTGTCAGCCGAAATCATCCCAGAATTCAGCAACGCCAACTTTTCCATATATACCGCCCCTAATATTTTTTTCTGTTCGTACAAATTAATAAAATTGACAGTAAATAAAAATTAGTTTAGATTTTTTTATAAATATTAGAAAAAAGGGATAAGGAGGAAGATGTAGGATTTTTACGATCTCAGTTAAGAATTTATTCAGTAAATTGCTGGCTTTGATCAGAGAAAAACACAAATAAACTTTATATTATAACAATTAAAATTTTAACTGTTAACCCATCAAAAAAATCCGGACTTTTGCTTAAAGTCTCGATAGTTTGTAACAGCAGTTAATTTATTAGGAAACAAAAAATGTCTACACCCACAATAGGTAACGATACTTTAACAGGAACCTCCCTTGCAGATATTATTAAAGCTTTAGCTGGAGATGATAGCGTTAATGGTTTAGGAGGCGACGATATTATTGGTGGTGGCGTTGGCAATGATACTATTTATGGTGGTGAAGGTAACGACTCTCTCACAGGTTGGAAGGACAACGATCTTATCTACGGCGAGGATGATAATGACACTCTCCAAGGAGGAGATGGTGAAGATACCCTATATGGAGGCTTAGGTAACGACACCCTCAACGGAGGAAATGATGCTGACGAACTTTATGGCGATGGAGGCAATGATTTTCTGCAAGGACAGGGTGGCAACGATAGCCTTGATGGCGGTGATGGTAACGATACTGTAGGCGGTGGAAAAGGAGATGATACTGTCAGTGGCGGTGCGGGTGAAGACTCTGTTACTGGTTTTGATGGTAACGACTTGCTTACCGGAAATGGAGATAACGATACCATACGTGGAGGAGAGGGTGATGATACTGTAGGTGGTGGTGAAGGAGATGACGTTATCTATGGTGGTGAAGGTAACGACTCTCTCACGGGTTGGAAGGACAACGATCTTATCTACGGCGATGATCATAATGATACCCTCAAAGGAGGAGATGGTGAAGACACTCTAGATGGAGGCTTAGATAACGACACCCTCAAGGGAGGAAATGATGCTGACGAACTTTACGGTGGTCAAGGTGATGACTTACTACAAGGTCAAGCTGGTGACGATCGCCTTTATGGTGAAGATGGCGACGATGATCTTGGTGGTGGTAATGGCAATGATTATGTAGAAGGTGGTAACGGTAATGACTTAGTAAATGGTTGGAATGGTGACGACACTTTGATTGGTGTTAACTCTAGTGCTGCTGAACCAGGTATTAATGAAATTGATACTTTGGGTGGTGGCAGTGGCATGGATTTATTTATTTTGGGAGATAGCACTCAAGCTTACTATAATTATAGTGGCGATGCTGACTACGCTTTAATCAAAACTTTGAATATTACTGAAGGAGATAGAATTCAATTACATGGTGATAGTTCTGACTATACAGTAGGTGTAAATATTGGGGGATTACCTTCAGGAATTGCTATTTATAATAATGGCGATTTGATTGCTGTTGTTGAAAATGTTGTGGGTATGAGTTTGAACGGCTATAATGCCTCTTTTGTATAATTAGTTCGTACTTCATATTAATTTTATTAATTTAATGTTGATCGAGACTAACTCTGTTTTCGCCTTAAAAAATTAACCGCAATGCAGGGATGTTGTATGCAACGTCCCTACAGGGTAGGGAAAATATTATTATAAATGATATAAGCATTCAGCCGTAAGCTTTCCTTTTATTTATTTTTACTACTGAATAAGCCTTAAATTCATAAATTAGTTGCAAATATAAATTAATACCAATACCTACTGGATTGAAACATCTAAAATGGTGCGTTACAAGGAAGAGGGGGAAGATAACTATACCTATTTAGGCGTGTCAGTCCACTACCTTCATAAATTCACTATTATTTCAATATTTAGCCCTAGCAAGCTGATAGCTGTTGGCGCAGAATTCCGGAGAAAATTTACATTTTAAGATTTGGTATTATACAGCGCTTCCCAATGTTATGAATACCTGGCGAGCAAGATGCCTGCACTACAAGACATTCAATTCACCTCTTGTACATCATCAGCCCGAAATATGCTTTATAATATAACTTTAATTTACTGTCAACTTAATTAACGGAGGATAAAATGCACGAATCTACCGCCAAATCTCAAGATTTTATATCCTCAATACTTGAGAAATATCAAAACGATCGCCCCTTTCTCACCCTAATCAACCTCTACCGAGAAGACTTCAATAAAATCGGGCTATCAATGTTATTTTATATGATTAAACATAGCCCAGAATGGATAAAACCTCTAGTCATTGCCAACGTAATTGATATTATTTCCCAACCCCAAAATCACTCAGTTTCAGAACTATGGTTAAATGGTATAATCTTAGGTATAGCAGTAGTTCAAAATATCCCCACCCATTACCTGCACGTTAGACTCCTGAGCAAAGCAACTCGCAAAATGGAATTTAATCTGCGCTCAATTATTACTAGAAGACTGCAAAATTTATCCATAGGATATTATCAACAAAAAAATACAGGCGCACTCCAACTCAAACTACTGCGAGACGTAGACGCAATTTCCCAACTCACAAATCAAGTCTTTCAATCCTTACCAGCCATCGGACTAAATATTTTAGTAGCAATATCCGTCACAGCAATGCGAGCGCCCCAGTTTCTCATATTCTTCTTCGGCACCGTACCCGTAGCCACAATTTTAATCCGAATACTCAGAAATCCCATCCGCGACCACAACCAAAGATTGCGGGAAGAAATGGAAAAAATGTCAGGTCACCTGGTGGAAATGATCAAACTCATAC
Source organism: Microcoleaceae cyanobacterium MO_207.B10 (assembly GCA_030064835.1). Lineage (GTDB taxonomy): Bacteria > Cyanobacteriota > Cyanobacteriia > Cyanobacteriales > Microcoleaceae > JASJEE01. Next base: position 20,099 of record JASJEE010000053.1, read on the forward strand.
CAGTCACCCGCGCCCACGGAGTCGAAAACACCGAAATTGAACGGACAGAAGAAAAACTAATGAACGTCAGGGAAACAGCAGTAAACCTAGACAAAATCAATGCTATTGCTGGAGCTTCCTCCTGGGTAACATTGCGACTATTTGGTTTTACCTGTTTAATCACGTCAGCTTGGTTAGCCTACACAGGAAAATGGGGGATTACAGTAGGAGATGTAGTATTACTCACAGGTTATTTTGATTCCCTAACCACGTCAGTGATCCAAATTATGAACGTATTACCTCAAATTGGCAAAGGTTTTGATTCACTCTCTAGCATTGGAGAAATCTTAGAGTCACCAGATATAGAACACAACTTTGATAAATCACCAGTTACAGAAGTAAAAGGAGATTTTCGATTTGAGTCAGTCGGTTTTACTTATCCCGGTCATCAAGAAGCAGCAATTCAAGATTTCTCCCTTATTGTTAAACCAGGGGAAACAGTCGCGTTCGTAGGTCCATCAGGAGCGGGTAAATCCACATTATTGAATCTAATTATTGGTTTTCTACGCCCCACCGTCGGAAAAATACAACTTGATGGCGTTGACATGAATACACTTGACCTACGAACTTACCGCAAATTTCTGTCAGTAGTTCCCCAGGAAACCATATTATTTGAAGGCACAGTGCAGGAGAATATTCTCTACGGTTCCGATTGTACCGACGAAAACAAGTTATGGGAAGCGATTCAAGATGCAAATGCCCTAGAATTTATCTCCAAACTACCTAACGGTATCGACAGTAAAATTGGAGAAAATGGCATCAAGCTCTCTGGTGGGCAACGACAACGCCTGGCTATTGCTCGCGCCTTAATTCGTGACCCTCGTGTATTGATTCTGGATGAAGCTACAGCAGCTCTTGACAATGCTTCGGAGGCTTTGATTCAGCAAGCTTTGGAACGTTTGCTAGCAAATCGCACAACTTTTGTAGTTGCCCATCGTCTGTCAACTATCCGTAAGGCAAGTCGGATCGTAGTATTAGAAGCAGGGCGAATGGTGGAAATTGGTAATCACGGTCAATTGATAGCAAATGAGGGGTTATTTGCTAGTTTACACAGTTTACGCAGTTGAGTTTGTAGAAGTAGTTATAATTTTAAATCAAGAAAGAATAGAATAAAAGTTTTAGTAAATTCAGGAAAATACCCCTGCATCACTTCCAATCGAAAATCAAACAACAAGCGCAAATGTTTGAGAAGAAATAGCTTTATGTGGAGCATAATATTCTCTGGATCACAAAGGGGATTCTCCCATGGTAGTCTTGGTCAGCTGAATACTGGGATGATTTCGGCTGACACGGGGACACACCAGACACGGGGATTATGGTTCCTGCTCGGGCGACAAAATCATCCCGCAATTATGCAATGCCAAAAAATTAGATGGGTTTGTCTTGGTCAGTAATCCTTCTGACATCTTCACTAATCAGAAATCATTAACTGTAGTTTACAGCGGTTTTCATTTCAGTAGACCACAGTAGGGACGTTGCATGCAACGTCCCTACAAGCTTTTGGTTATGGCTCCGGTGGTTCATCAATTTGAAAAGCGCTGTAAGATCAAAGTATTAACATTTATGCTTTGTCTAAATCTTTGAGAGACTGTTGTAGTGGAGTAGAAGCTACATCTTTTAACTAAATTAATTCTTTCTGGGCTTGAGTTATGAACTGTTTAGTTAGATCGGTATATGAAGGTTTTTTATCCCCTTTAGCGTACAATTGATTGCAGTGAGCTAATGACTGATTCCAAACATATCGGCAACACCCAAATAGTTGATTTAATTTGGTTGTTTGAAGATGATTAGGGTAGATTCTGTATTTAGATCTAGCTTTCAATGTTTTTGACCTATTATTAACACCAAAGCAATATTGTTATAGTATGGGTTGGCATTCATCCGGGTACCAAATTAAAATTATGGTGTCGAGATGAATGCCAACATTTAGATGAAAATTAGTAAAAATATGTAAAATTTGACACTAATTCATAAATATGTTAAAGTTTGACAGTTATTTTATCCTTTTAAAATGAATAAAATAATATAAAAGGACATTTGATCTCTAAATTCCTCAAAACCAGGGAAGATGGGTGCAGGGAAAAATCCTCAGCTATACAATTTCTATTGGGAAGCATCTACGTTAATTTTTGTAAATTCTTTTAATGCAGCCTTGGCATTAGAAATTATCCTATTTTTACATTTACTTACATAGTTTTTAATTTTCGTCTATAGACTCAGGTCAATATCTATCTTTGTAACTGGGGAACTAGCAAGATGAAAAAAATCATCAAATTATACTGATATTGTCAGGGGAATATGAATTATATTGCTTCTATAAATTAATCATAATTTTGCAATTGGCAATTTTTAAAGCAATTTTCAATAAACTTGAAAATAATGTTATAATAATCAAAAAAAATCTCAATTAAATTAATAATATTATTGTAGAAACTTTTGATTATCTTAAAGCATACTAATCACAACTATTCATTAAGTAAAACATAGTAAAAGGCAGTAAAAGGCAAATTAATGTATTTCCATAAAAGCGGAAACTTCTTAAACTATGAATGACCAAGACAAGACGAAAGACGAACTGATTCAGGAATTGGTAAATCTCCGCCAAAGTTTTGCTGAACTAGAAGCAAAAAATTCAACTTGCAATTTAACAGAAAATCAGTTAAATATAATCATTGAAGAGCGCACAGCAGCTCTCAAAGAATCAAACGATCAGTTAGTAGAAGAAATTGTAGAACATCAACGAGCAGAAATAGCTCTGAAAGCAGCTCAAGAACAATTGCAAACAGTTTTAGCAGCAGTACCAGGTACAGTTTCTTGGATTAGTTCAGATTTACGTTATATAGAAGTCAATCAGCAGTTGGCTAATATGTTTGGTATGGACCGTGCCGAATTCGTAAACAAAAATATTGGTTTTCTGGGAACAAGTTCTGAGTTTAATGACTTTGTGGCAGAATTTTTTACTACTTCTCAAATAGAGGCAACCCGTGAGATTATATCTGTAGTTCATGGGGAACCAAGAAATTATTTAATTGTTGCCGAAAAATACAATCAAAACAGAGCAGCTTTTGTTGTAGGTATAGATATTACCGAACGCAAACAGGCAGAAAATAACCTCAAAAATGCCAAAGAACAATTGCAAACAGTTTTAGGAGCAGTACCAGGTACAGTTTCTTGGATTAGTTCAGATTTGCGTTACATAGAAGTGAATCAACAATTAGCTGATATGTTTGGTATGCTCCGACTAGAATTTGTAGGCAAAAATATTGGTTTTTTAGGAACAAGTTCTGAGTTTAATGACTTTGTTGAAAATTTTTTTGCTACTCCAGACTCAGAAATTACTGGTGAAATTACCTCCCTAGTGCATGGAGAAATACGCAATTATTTAGTTGTTGCAGAAAAGTACAATCAAAACCAAGCTGCTTTTGTTGTAGGTATAGATATTACTGAACGCAAACAGGCACAAAACAATCTTTTAGAAGCAAAAGAAAAATTAGAAACAGTCTTGGAAGCAGTGCCAGGAATGGTTTCCTGGATTAGTTCAGATTTAAAATATATTGAGGTAAATCAACAATTAGCTGATTTATTTGAGAAGCCACGAGCCGAATTTATTGGTAAAGATATTGGCTTCCTAGATGATTCGTCTGAGTTTAATTCCTCAATCAAAAGATTTTTTGATAGTGATGAGCAAGAAATCACTTATGAAATAACTTCAAAATACTACGGAAAACCTAAAAATTATCTAATAGTAGCTCGCAAGTATAATCAAAATCAAGCTGCTTTTGTTGTAGGTATAGATATTACCGAACGGAGACAAGCGGAATTAGACCTTGGGGCAACTAAAGACCAGTTAGGAGCTATTTTAGAAGCGATACCTGGTATTGTATCTTGGATTAGTTCAGATTTGTTCTATTTAGGGGTTAATCAGCATTTAGCAGAAATGTACAATTTACCTCAAGATGCTTTCATCGGTCAACATATTGGGTTTCTGAAAGCTAGTGAAGAATTTAGCGAATTTATGAGTAAGTTTTTTGCTAGCCCTGTTGACGATGATGGTCAAGAAATTTCTGCTTATGTGAATGGTAGTCGTCGGAATTATTTGATTGTTGCCCAAAAATATGATTTAGGGAAAGCTGCTTTTGCTATAGGGATTGATATTACTGACCGCAAACTAGCAGAAGCTAGATTAAAGCAAGCAGAAGAAAAATATCGCACTATATTTGAAAATGCTGTTGAAGGAATTTTCCAAACTACCCCTGATGGCTATTTCCTGAGTGCCAACCCAGCATTAGCTCGAATTTACGGCTATGACTCTCCAGAAGAGATGATGGTTAACCTCACCTGCTTACAACATCAACTTTACGGCGTTCCAGAGCGTCGCGCTCAATTTATTGAAATGCTACAAGTACAGGATATTGTACTCAACTATGAATCACAAATATATCGTCGAGATGGCAGTCTGATCTGGATTTCTGAAAATGCTAGAGCTGTACGAGATCAGGATGGTAATTTAATTCGTTATGAGGGAACTGTTGAGGATATTACAGATCGCAAACAAGCACAGGAAGCTTTAGAAAGAGCAAATCAACAGTTAGAAACTAAAGTTGAAGAACGTACTGTAGCGCTCAAAGAATCAAATCGTTTGCTAATGACGGAAATTTCTGACAAACAGCGCGTGGAGACAGCTTTGCGGAAATCAGAAGCGGAACTGCGGGCTCTATTTGAGGCGATGACAGATGTAATTACTGTATTTGATGCCAAAGGAAGATATGTCAAAATCTTATCTACTAACTCTGAAGTATTATATAGTCCCACTAGTGAATTGATTGGTAAGAGTGTTTACGAGGTTTTGCCTCCTCACCAAGCTAATTTGTTTATGATAAATATTCAACGGGTTTTAAATACAAGTGAAACTGTTAACATAGAATATAGCTTGCTGATCAGCAATAATAACCAGAATTATAATGATAATCAAGGGCATAATTCTTTGTGGGGAATTTCATGTGAAATGCCAAATAAAAACTCTCAGTCCCCCTCCACATTTCCCTATCCCCATTCTCCTATTCCTAATCCTAATGAAGTTTGGTTTGCTGCTAGTATTTCACCTTTACCAGATAATTGCGTAATTTGGGTGGCGCGTAATATTACAGAACGCAAACGGGTGCTAGATGCTCTCCAAAAAGCTGAGGAAAAATATCGTACTATTTTTGAAAATACTGCCGAGGGAATATTCCAGACTACGACTGATGGATGTTTTCTGAGTGCAAATCCGGCATTAGTACGAATGTATGGTTATTCCTCAGAAATAGAGTTGAAACAAGGGATGACAGATATTACTCGGCAATTATATGTTAAGCAAAATCGCCGTTATGAGTTTATTGATGCTGTTGAAAAACATGGTTCTATTTCAAGTTTTGAATCAGAGGTTTATCGTGCTGATGGTAGTGTGATTTGGACTTCTGAAAATGCTCGTGTTGTACGTAATTTTGAGGGAGAAATTCTTTACTATGAAGGTACTGTTCAAGACATCACAAAACGTAAGTATGTAGAAACTGCTCTGCGCCTGGAACAAGAAAAATCAGAGCGTTTATTGCTGAATATTTTACCAATAAAAATTGCGGAAAAATTAAAGCAAAATCAACATCCAATTGCTAAACGTTATGATAATATAACCATTTTGTTTGCTGATATTGTTGATTTTACTGGTTTCTCAGCTCGCATTTCACCTAGTGAACTTGTGGATATGCTCAACCAAATTTTCTCAGCTTTCGATCAACTAACTGAACACCATAATTTGGAGAAGATTAAGACTATAGGAGATTCTTATATGGTAGTTGGTGGTTTACCTGCTGCACAAAAAAATCATGCAGAGGCGATCGCTAAAATGGCTCTAGATATGCAGCACGCAATTACTAAATTTGAGAACGACCGCGGAGATCCATTCCAAATTCGGATCGGTATTAATACTGGACCTGCTGTTGCTGGCGTGATTGGTATTAAAAAGTTTATTTATGATTTGTGGGGTGATACAGTTAATGTGGCATCTCGAATGGAAGCAACTGGAACACCTGGAAGAATTCAAGTAACGGAAGCTACTTATAAAATATTAAAAGATAAGTTTTTATGGGAATCTCGTGGTTATATTTCAGTAAGAGGTAGGGGGGAAATGATGACTTATTGGTTGATGGGTAAGGTTTAATTATTTCGGCATTGCTGAATCAAGGTATGAAAATAAAAACTCAACAATCTAGAATAGTTACTATTTAATAGTTTAGCGATCGCTAATAAATATAAATCAGACCCAAAATCAGCAACGCCATTATTTCAGTTATCAGTTATCAGTTATCAGTATCTGCTTCTAAAGCAATAGGCTTTATAGAACCCCTAAGTGTATCTTTTTGAAGCTAAATTAGTTTCTGAAGTAGGTAGTATATCGAGCAGTTTGGGGCTAGGTAATGGCCGAGTGGGAAGTATTGATGCCAATAATGATTAGACCAAGAAACTTTCAGGCTGATAATTAGGCAAGGATATCTCAAATGGGTTCTATACCAGAATTTTTCGGTAACAATATTTGCATAAATTTGGGGCTTTGTTGCATGAAAGTAGCGATTTGCGAAGCAATCGCTTCGGGAATCGCAACAAGTCCCCTGAGTGGAGTGAACTAGATTTCAACGCATGTAGATCTGGGGTTTACCTGTTTGAATCATACGGCCCGTGCATGGCGCATTGTATGAACAACTCCACTGCCTGATTATCAAATTTTCGTCGTCGCAACTTCCGTACATATATCACGAAGAAGTCTAAACATCGTGGTCTTCCTTCGGAATGCTTCGCAAACAGATAGGGAGCGTCGATGGTAGCCACTTTCACGCTTCCATTTTTTCCGCCCCGTGAAGCGAATCCGCCTCAAATTTTCATCTCTAGGATGAGGAGTCCCTTTACAGTTACCATGTTGCGATGTTGCACTGCATTTTTTCGAGGTGGAATAGTCGTTTTCGCCCCTAACTGACTCGCTTTTTCATAGCACTTGTGCTGATCGTCAGCTCCATCACCTGATACTTGGGTAATTTCACCTTCTACCCCATCTAATAGCTCACCAAATACGCCCGTCACACTCACATCATTAGTTGTGGCAACTGCTGTGACAATCTCTCCAGTGGCCTTCCTTCGGAATGCTGCGCAAACATTCACACCTAGATGTAATTTACCCCATGTCCTGCGTTTACGCGACAACCATGAATCCTGGTTTTCCATTCCCCTTCACCGTACACTTTGACTCCCGTAGAATCTACTACTAGATGAATCCCCTCACTGGTTGGCATCACTGGTATGACAATATTTAATTTTCTGACCCTACGACATACTTTGCTATGGTCTGGTACTGCTAAATCTAGCTCCATCAAATCAAATATAGATTCTACAAATCCTTCTGTCTGTCGTCCAGCTAGTCTATACAAGCTACTGAGAGTAACCATTAGTTCAATAGCTACATCACTATAGGTATTCGATGCCCCCCTACGTCCTGTTTTCTCTTGGTTTACCCACGGGTCTATTACTTCCGGACTGAGCCAAAAAGTGAGACTTCCTCTGTGCTTTAGGGAAGCATCATACTCAGACCAGTTACTGACTCGGTACTTGGACTTGGAGTTGGACTTCACGAGTATCTACCCTTGGTGTAGTTTTTTTTCTGCCACGCATATTTTTTTACCCTATTTCCTTTCTTTGTGCAACAAAGCCTAAATTTCGTATAATTAAGGTTTACTGAAAAAGTTATAGGTGTGAGGTGCGCGTAGTCAGTAGGAATGGGCATTACAGAAAAGGAAGAGTTCCCTCTAAAATATCGGGATTTTTTATAGTGGGATTTGGCCTATTTAGGGCTAGTTGATTAAAGATAAAAGTATTGGCAGATAAAGGTTTGAGCATTTTGATGTCCAGAAAAAATAAGAGATTTGGGGCGGCTTAGGCTCATGGATGTTAGTATTTGGGTAAGAGTTAGGGAGGTTGCATCAAGGGAGAATTTTTCGGCATACCTTCTCTATAACTCCCTGTTTCTGTTGACTCTGTACCGACGTTGCATGCAAAGTCCCTACCTCCGACCTCCGACCTACCTTCACAAAAAGACTTTTGAGCGCAAACCCTATTTAACTTAGTCGAAATCCCAAAATCAATAATTTTTATGATTCCAGTTTTAGGGTTAAGAAGAATAAATTAGGCAGACAACAATAAGTCATTTAAATGCACAATAGCTTAATTTGGTAATTCTTATCAAATATGAGTTAGTTTGAGAAAAATTTAACTTGATTATAATTATTATAAATTATTAGATATTTGCCTACAAACAGGTCAATAAAACTGAAAAATGCTCTTGCAAAAAATGGAATATCTTTTTTGAAAGAGTTTTAACGTAAAATATAAATTGTTGTCAAGTATTGGAAAATTAAATGACCTCAGAAAAAGAATCCCTAAGTAAGCAAATAAGAAATAACTCTACAACTACTTGGTGGTTAAAAATATGGCATACACAAGGAGAAAATATGAAAATTTTGGTTATTGCATTATGCTTATCTTTCTTAGTAAGAATTTTAATCGCTGAACCCAGATATATACCATCAGACTCAATGATGCCAACTTTAGCAGTGGGCGATCGCCTTGTAGTCGAAAAAGTCTCCTATAATTTTCACCCACCCGAAACAGGTGATATTATTGTCTTTGAACCACCCAAACAATTGCAACGCTATGGTTATGCTAAAGACCAAGCTTTTATCAAACGAATTATTGGTCTACCAGGACAAGCTATTAATATTAAAAACGGTCAAGTATATATAGATAATCAACCTCTAACAGAAGATTATATTGCCGAATCCCCTACTTATCCCTGGGAAATACCATTAAAAATTCCTGACAATCAATATTTTGTGATGGGAGACAACCGCAACAATAGTAATGACTCTCACGTTTGGGGTTTTTTGCCTAGAAAAAATATTATTGGTAGAGCAATATTTCGCTTTTGGCCTTTTGATAGATTAGGACCTCTTTAAATTAGGGTTTGCTACAAAATTATTCTGGTGATGAAATTTGATGAAATTTTTGGGAGCATATTTTTGATTATTTTTTGTTTAGCAAAGAGTCAAGAGATGCTCCTAATTTTTATTACTAATATACCTCTCCAGAAAAGAGCTGGTAGTCAGTATTCAATAGCCATTAGCCTCAAGATACAGCCTATTCCATGTAAGTTTGGCACAGTAATTTGAGTACTTGAGCCTCTTAAAAATTAAATCTTATTCTCTTGAATTCCGTGAAAAAATAGTTGCAGATACGCGAACATTGTAATACCTCAATTCCGAAAGTAGCTATTAGATTTAATGTTAGTAAAGCCTTCGTCCAGAAACTATTGAAACAAAAAAAAGAGACTGGTCATATTTTACCTAAAACTTCTGGTGGCCATCTAAAAAGTGTGTTACACCCTCATAGAGCTAAATTAATGGAAATGGTGGAAAAATACCCCGATTATACTTTGTCAGAATACTGTGAATATTGGCGAATACACCATCAGCAGTCTGTCAGTCCAAGTATGATGTGTCGTGAACTCCCAAAATGCAATTTGACTATAGAAGCCCTAAGTGTATCTATTTAACAAGTTACAAGTTGAATACCCATCTGGGTTTGATGATTCTGACAGTCATTTTTCGTGATTCTTCGGTCTTTTGAACCCAGATAGTTGTTAAGCTCCTGAAAACGCCTTTTCTGAAGGCTTTGTATTTCAACAAAAGATCTCAAATGGGTTCTATAAAAGCAGCAGCCAGTCAGGTACTGAAAGAGTCCAAATTTTGAGGTGTGAATATTGGGAGAAAGTAAAAAACATAGAGGCTGAAAACTTAGTATTCTTGGATGAAATGGGTGTTTTATTGGGGTTAACACGAAGTCATGCACGTTCCTACTCTGGTAGTAGAGCCTATGATTTTTCACCATTTTATCGATGACAAAAAGTCACAGTTGTCGGAGCAATTAGTCTCACAAAAGTTGCAGGATTAATGACGCTTAATGGCTAAATGGATAGTAAGGGATTTCAAGTTTTTATAGAACATTTTTTAATTCCTAACTTATGGGAGGGAGCAGTAGTTGTAATGGATAATTTGCCTGCTCATAAGTTAAAAATAATTGAACCATTAATTCAATCAGTAGGGGCAAGTGTACTGAATTTATCGCCCTATTCTCCGGACTTTAATACCATAGAATTATGGTGGTCAGAACTCAAAAGTTTTTTGCGTAGGTTTAAACCTACTACGGCAAAGATGGTTGATATAATACTTGCCACTGCACTCTTGCTATTAAATACTAACCACTTCAAACACTATTTTCAGCACTGTTACTACAGTACCTCATAAACCTGGAATACGCTGTAGAATACAGCTATCAGCCATCAGCTATTAGTTATTAACTTATCCTGTTTGTCATGAGTAATTAATCTCCAAAAAGTGAAATATCAAGAAAAAAATCATCAGCTAATTTTAATCAGTTCTGTAGATTCATTCGGCTATTAGCTGACCGCTGACTGCTAATAGCTGTTAGCTCCGCATTCCGCAGGAAATGCTTACCCTAATAGCAAAAATCAAAGAAAAAGAAATGCTACAAATAAACTAGCTAGAAAATAATTAATAATTATTAATTCATCTACTACCTAAAACTTCGAAGTTTATTTATAGCAAACATTGATTGAATGAATTAGTTGTAAGCACTTGGCAAAAAGCAAATTAGGATTGCTATACTTTGTTTAATAGGTTTAATACCTAAAACTACCATTGTGATTTCTCTAAACTAGGAGGTAAACTGAGTTTAGGAAACCGATAAAATGTATCTCCTTGTTCATCAATTTCTAACATTGCCGAAAAAATTTGTGCTTGCCGTTCTAGATATTTCTGAGCCGCTTCAGCATCAACTTTAGCAGCAGCAGCTAATTGAATTAAAGAAATTTTACCATTTTGAATTTGTAACAAACGATAGAAGGCATCATCCAAAATACGTTGTTGCTGTCTATCGTTAGACATATTCACGATCAATGCACCTAATACAACTCCTAAACCTGTAAGTATTACAAATTCTATAATAGCCATTTTTTATAATATGAGTATAATCGGATCATAAATTAAAAAGGAAAAAGTAGGAAGCAAGATAAACAGGTACAAAAAATTAATTGTTGTAGCGCATAGTAATGGTAGAGGAAGCATCAGGAGTGTAGGTATTTTGAGAGGCTGGAAGTAGGGGTTAAAAAAAATATATATCCTCACAATTAATTGGCAAGACTGCCCCAATTAATAACACATTTTGCCAAACTAAATTTCCTATGCTGTAAGTATTAAAGTATTATCTGTATAGCAATCAGGAATCAGATGTGAGAATCTTACTGTTCTCTAAAATGCTAGAATATAGTAATTTTCATATTTATCTTCAGACGGAGTTTTTCCTATTGTCTGTTGCCTGTTACCCAATAACCTAAAATTATCTCACAATAGAGCATAAGATTATTATAATCGAAGTAAGTAAATATTTTTTTTGCTGCTTAAATCAGACAATATCATATTAAGTAAGTGAAAACTAACTATGTATGAAATCTGAGCAAGCATATTCGAGCATATTCAAAGTATAAATACATTAAAAAGTGATTTATAAACTCAATATTAATAGGCTGAATACCTTAAAAAATAAGGATTTAACTAGGGCTGTCTGAATAAAGCAAAAAGTTAAGATAGCTAAGGCTTTTAGAGCTTTTTATCTTCAATTTATCTCCTAGTTATTGGCTCTTATTGGCCTCAAAATACTACAGTTTTCTGCTGAAATTCAAGAATATTTCTTCAGATAAAATGGCTGAAACCCTCGCCTTTTCCCCGCATCTCCGGGTCTGGTGCGTCTCCACGTCTCCGTGTCCTACCCCTACCAACCAATTTTTGATAGAGTCGATGGGAGGATTTAGCCTCCTCACCTCTCCTTCAGAACCGCACATGAGAGTTTCCAGCTCATACGGCTCCTGATACTAGATAAAATGTTTCAGGTTTCGCCGTTCATATTACTAGATGCCACGCTAGCGTTATAGCTGGGTTTTGGCCGTTGTAAGTAATTTTAACTTACAGCGAGTACCTCTAGTACCGTCCCACGTCTGCATATCCCAACTATTAGGTTGGGCTTTGGCTTTCTTGAGACATCCTTAATCCTTGAGCCTTTTGGTTAAGCTTTCCCTACCTCCATATCTGAGGAGAACTCAAGGGATTACTTCGTTCCCACAATCCTTTTCACGTCTGTTTTAGGACTCCTAAATCTGCCGGGTTTTACCCGGAACGTCCGCTCGTCATGCTGAAATACTCAGGGGCAAACAAACCGTACCGTTTTGGTTTCAGGGGATTCAAGGACAATTGCCCTGATAAGCGGTTACGACAGTTTAATAGGATTCGTGTACCTATCCATAACAGACTTCTCGCTTCTGCTGAGGCTACAGTCCTTTAGCATGAGCTTACATTTAGGCCATGCACCGAGAGTCCCGGAGCGCTACCTCATTAAACCTGACCTACGCGCGTCACTCCCGTTCCAAGAGGAGAGGAATTTAACCTCATCATGAGATGTGAGTTATCATCCCTGATGACTGTTACTCATTCGAGAGATGTGAACCATGTTGCTTTGCTTAATGGCTTCTTTGGCTCAACGAATAGCACTCAGCAGACCCTAACTATATCTAGGTGAATAGAGCCAAGATTTATGAGAACCTAAATTATATAAGGGTTTAAACTAGGTTCACAAATCAGCTCTAAACATTTTCCAAATTAACCGAAAAATTCTGCTCTAAAGTCTCCCCTTTTAAGGGAATAAAAAACAGAATATTCCCAATTTCAAGCCTCCTGCTTCAGCTATAGGTACTGATAACTTCAATGACCTAATTATTTCTCAAAGTTTTCCTGTTGATTAAAGCTGAAATTTAATTTAGTTAAATTAAACTAGAGTAATTGGTAATTTAGTCAGAAAACTATACTTAACTTTAGTTCCTAAATTATCCAATCACCCTAATCAATTTGAGACAGAATTTTAGTTAATCTAGATTAAGCTTCAGGCTCCACAAGATTTTCTAATCCAGCCACTACTTTAGCAGAGATAATCTTATCTCCTTGACCTAATTTCTCCAAAACATTTTTGCCATCAACAACATAACCAAAAACAGTATAACGACCGTCTAATAAATTCAGTCCAGCAGGTGTTAATTCTGGTTGAAAAAGGAAAAAGAAAAATTGAGAAGAACCCCCATCATTTTCAGCTTCAGGACGAGCCATTGCGACAGTACCATAAGCAGAAAAAGGCAAAACAGGCTGCTCCCGAAAACGACCAATTTCTTCTAGGGTAAAACTATATATAGGCTCTTTATCTCCCTTTACCAAAATTTCCAGTGGGATATTACGATACTCCTCAGTCTTAGGGTCAATAAAACCAACATCTGGACCAGGAGGGTCTCCTGCTTGCAGTACATAAGACTCTTCTGAACGAATAAAATCTAGACCATCGTAGAAACCCCTCTGGACCAAATCTACAAAATTACCGGCTGTAATTGGAGCGCTATAACCATCAACAACCATAGTTAAAGGACCTTTTTCTGTTTCCATCTCAATAGTAGCGCGACCTTTAAGGTAGGGCAGGTTCCCATAGTCTGAAGTGACTTCAAATGGAAATTCCTTGACCATCAACTGTTCGAGCTGACCCACTAACTTCAGCATTTCAGCCCGTTTTTCTAAAACTTGTTCCCCATCTTTAACTTCAGCAACTTCTCTAATTTCAGATATATCTTGATCGAGTTGATTGATTATGGTTTCTGCTTCAGCTTTTTGGGCTTCAGGAACACTGGCTAATAACTTAGACTTACTACTACTGAGAAGTCTAGATGCACTAGCAATGTCACTTCTGACAGAAGTCCACCTTTTACCCCGGAGTCTGGCAGCAATATCTTCGAGACTACGTTGTATTTTTCGTACTGGTTCATTTTCTATAGGTAAGGCATATCTTAATAAAGCCTTACCATCGGTAATTGGATCGCCTTGAGGCAAACGGCTTTCACGAGTTGGTTGGTCTCCATCAAAGTTCCACCAAGCTCCACTTAGGCCCACAGATAGTGTGAATAGTAGTAGGGCTAAGATGCCAGTTTTGAGAAAGCGTTGACAAGTTTTAATTACGGATTTACGCAGATTTAGCATATTTCTAATTTTGATTAAAATCTTGGTAGAAGACTGGCGCTCTCCTGTAAGGGAGGGTCGGGATGGGATTCTTAAAGGAATTACTTGCGTACTTTAAAAAACCCTAATGAATACCAATCAAGCTTGCTTACATAATATACGTTAAAATGTGCTTATGGAATCAGCAAGTACATAGATTATGGTCGAAAAAGCTGACAAATTTAGGTTTTAAAACCCTAATCAAGCCAAGTGCTGAAAAATTTAAAGCACATCTAAGAAAATTACGAGAAATAGTTGACAAACACAAAACAGAATCGCAGCTAGTGCTAATAAATCAGAGAAAACCAAACTATTGTTGTTGAGGACTTAAGTAGAGAGTGGTAAATATTGTACTTTATGTATCAAATTGTAAAATGTGTCATAAGTAAGTTATATCAGTGCTTTGAAGGCTTTTATAACTAAATATCCAACACCTTTTTTTGACCTTGCTCTACTTAGCAGTAAAAAATTTGGTCAAGAATCATCAAATATAGCAATCCTATTGAAGTCGTGTACAAAATTTTAATGGCTTTTAGGGAACAGGGAACGGGGAATAGGGAACAGGCAAGAGTTTCAGTTTTTTTATTTACTTTTTGATTACCCGCAACCTATTGAGAATTGCTATGGCTAGAGCAATAAGTGATGTTAACCGGGGATAAATAGTCAGACAATTAGACTATAAAGCAGAATTGTCTGGACGTAAGTTTAGTCAAACTTGAAATTTAAGCATTCAGCTATTAGCAGTCAGCATTTCCCTGGGGGATGGTATCCTTGCTAGCAATCAAATATTTACCTCATACCAAATTGATAAATGTTTGCTACAAATATTATCAATCTTGGGTTTTGGGTGTGGGGTTTTGGGTGTGGTGAAATCATCGGAAAAAAAAATAAAAAAGCTGGTTATAAAAGGGATAAAGTGGAAAAACTTGATTAATTAGTTAATAGTTGAAGTTGGCTCAAACATCACATTCTTTTGGGAAATTGGTATAAATAGTTAAAGTTAGCTGATGATGTCCGCTGTTACCCACACTTTTAATTATGGCACTACTTCAATCTTAATTCATCCTCCAAATGCCAAAAACGAGGAACCCTGAAAGCTGATAGCTGAGGGCTGAATGCTTACGTACCAGGTTTTCGGTGAAGAGAGGGGAAAAAGTGAGGATTTGCGGGTAAATATGGGATAAAATCACCGAATAATTCATAATTAATAGTTAATAATTAATCATTAAGAGTGGATAGTTAATAATTATTAATTCAACAATTCATGCCTTGAAACCGACCCTTTTCAGGGGATAAATCAAAAACTTTTATTTGAGTCAATCCCCTGATTTTTATCAGGGGTAATTATTAATTATTAATCGTTCATTGTTAATTGCTAAATCAAGTTATTCTGTGGAAAAACTTCTCTATAACTCCTCTAAATCCAGAGTCTTAACTTACTCCCTACTCCCTACTCCCTACCTCAACAAAAATACTTTTTCAGCCAGCCCTAATTAGAGCTATGGAATGTAGAATTAAAACTATATTAGTGTAGATTTTTCCTATTCTTCTTAATTGCACTAATAATCTGCTGATTTGCCTCTGGAAAAGTAAACCGATCAATTTCTTCTAATGTCACCCACCGGAATTCATCACATTCTATAGTTTGTGGTTTTCCCCGCAAGTAGCGACAATGATAAACATCTAGTGTGATTTTTACTTCAGAGTAAATATGATTTACTGTAATCAAATGTTCTTCAACTGCTATATCAATTGCTAATTCTTCTAAAATTTCTCTTTTAATACAAGCAACGATGGTTTCGTTTGCTTCCTGTTTGCCACCAGGAAATTCCCAGAAACCACCAAATGTTCCTCCAGATCGTCGCTTATCAATTAAAATTTTTCCTTCTTGATTCCAAATGATAGCAACACCTATTATCTTATGAGGTAATGTCATATTATATTTTAGATATTATTGATTACTGTTAAATTTTTGAGAAAACAATCCGTTCTACTAAACTTACCCAAACTTACCCATGCACGATAACCTCCGGTTAAGCGTAAGCTATCGCATGAGCTTTGGAGCTAGCTTCCTGTTTTGCTGACGCAATGCTGCGCAAACACTGAAGACCACTGACCGCAGTCTGCAACTTATCTTCTCGACAGGCTTAAAATCGGTGAGAACTCCACCTACTTATTCACATAGTTTTCTAGGTTAACAGCAGCATTAAAGTCTCTGTCAGCTTGAAATCCACAGTTAGCACAATTATAAGTTCTCTCATGTAAAGGCATTTTCTGTTGATCCCCCCAAGTTAAAAACCTGGGGAAATTATATTTATATTATCTATTCGGCGTTGCACAGTGACGAATGATTATGGATTTTGGATGCTTGAATTTGAGATTTGGGAATTACTAAAATGATTAGTTAATGGTTTTTTTTCAGTCAAAGTCCAAGCCAATTTTTTGCAGTATCATTCCATAATGTGCAACCTCATCTATTCAATTAAGCTTCGTAATTATTTGTATGATTGGCTGGCAAAGATTGTTCAAAAGTCATCCTCTGTTCGGCATTTCTGAGGAAATAACCATTCACCATCGCTGAAGCTAATAACTTACCTAAATTTTCGCGACTGGTTGTTACACTTACATTAAATTGTTCTGAAGGAATGTTACCCAAAAGTCCCACAATATTTCGCTCCATAACCTGAAAAACTTCTTTAGAAGCTGGTTTAGATAGTTGGGAAACAATATCCGGGCTCATAGACTGGACATATTGCCAAAATAAGTTACCTCCTTCTGAACCTTCTTCAAAAAACTCTGGGACTTCATTGGTTGGATTGGTCACTTTTTACCTCCATATTCACAAAATTTATTTATATTCACAATTAGAGCTAATTAATTACAGCGCTTTTCACCCGAGTAGACCAGAAGTTCAGCCTGATTGGGATTCGCATCCCTCATTTCACCTAACACCTAACACCTATCACCTACCACCTAGATTTTTAACTGTGGTTTACTCATATAAAAAACTGCTGTAAGCTACTTACCTCTATCAATTGTTAATATTTTTACTTCTCTGATACTAATGTAACAGGAAGATTCTCGTACTACAGTAGGTTTAACCGAACTGCGAACTACGGGTTCTATTATTTGGAAGTTTTTTATACCAGATTTTTCAAGAAAATACCCTGTTATCCTTAATTCGGTATAACAGGGCTAATTTTGTTAACTTGCTAAATAATCATTCATATCTTGTTTCCGTTTCCGAAGCTTACTCAATGCTTCCCGCTCTATCTGTCTTACTCTTTCGCGACTAATATTTAGGCGATCGCCTATTTTCGATAAAGTCATGCTTTGTCCATCTTCTAAGCCAAATCGCAGTCCTAGAACTTGTCGCTGTTGGGGAGTCAGCTCGGCCATAATTACTTCTAAATCTGTCCGCATGGAAGATTGGAGAGCATAATCCTCTGGAGAAGATCCTGTATCTTCGAGTAAGTCTCCTAATTCTGTATCTTGATTATCCCCTACTCGTAAATCTAGTGATAGGGGTAGGCGAGCCCTTTCTAAACACTCCCGAATTTGTTTAGAAGTCAAACCTAGTTCCTCTGCTATTTCAGCAGTAGTGGCAGAACGCCCCAGGGTTTGAGTCAGTTCGCGCTGGATTTTTTTTATCTTATTCAGTTTTTCTGTAATGTGGATGGGTAAACGAATGGTCCGACCTTTTTCTGCTATGGCTCTAGTAATGGCCTGACGAATCCACCAATAAGCATAAGTGGAAAATCTATAACCTTTAGTGGGGTCAAACTTTTCCACACCTCTCTGCATACCAATGGTACCTTCTTGAATTAAGTCAAGTAAATCTACATTTCGCTTAATATACTTTTTAGCAACAGAGACCACTAGTCTTAGATTGGCCTCTACCATTTTGCGTTTGGCTCTTTCGCCTTCCCTGATAATTTGCTGCAACTCATGCTTTGAGACTTCAGATACCTCAGCCCATTCTGCTAATGTTGGCTGGCGACCTAACTTTTCAGCTAAGGTTTGACTCATTTGCTGCAAATTTGTTAAGCGTTGTACCTGTTTTCCATACAAAATCTCTTCTTCGTGAGTTAACAGAGGCACACGGCCAATTTCTCTTAAATAAGTGCGTACAGAATCGGTGTCTGAGGTTTTAGCAGTCTTCATAAACTCTACATCCCGCTAGATATATCTACAAATAGGTAGGATTTTGGACTATCCTGATTTTCTGCTAGCAAGAAAAGCGGGCGGGTATTACGCTTTCCTTGGATATTGAATAAAATTTTTTTCTGGCCAGTTAAGTATTTGTTTGACCTGGAAAAATCGTAAATTATAGGTTTTAGATTTTTTAGATTTAGATATGGTTAAAGGACTAAAACCTGCATTGAACCTAAAATTATTTAGTGGACAACAAACAAAAATAATTTTGTTATTTTCTTTTGGGATTTTAGATTTAACTTGGACTAAGATTTACGCTGTTGAAATCTTTGTGTCTTCAGATTTTATTTGCTTGGCCCTTTACAATACTCAATACTATGTTAATAATTGTAACATTTCTCAGACCAGTTGGCTAGACCCAAAACAATTGATTTTTTGTATGAGTAAGTTTAATTGCCTATATGAGACTACTCATAAATAATTGATAAAATTGCATCGAGGACAACAAAATTACAAAAAATTTGTCAAAATTTGTAAAAATAGTTCACAAATTCCATACATTTTAGATTTTAGATAATATTCATTTTGAGAGGAGGTTGGTCTAAGTTGCGATGGAGAATAGAACGTTTGATATGGGACAATGGAAAATAATTGTGTATATTCAGTAATTCTCAGGCTGTTGGTCTAAACCTGATAATCTCTTTATATTGAACTTCTAATCTTCTGCCCAAGGTATCAACTTGCAGATCAAAAATATGACTTATTGTCTTGGTATTATTACTGAATCGGGTATTGTAATGGCCTCCGACTCTCGTACTAATGCGGGAGTGGATTATATTTCTACCTACCTGAAACTATTTGATTTTTCTTTAACTGGAGAGCGGGTGATTCTGATCAGCACTTCTGGCAACCTGTCAATTACTCAGTGGGTAATCACTGAACTCAAAAAAGATTTAAAAATAGCAGAGGATAATAATCATAATCTACATACGATTCCTACCCTTTATGAAATTGCTCGCTATGTTGGAGGTAAAATTAGACAGATTTTAGAAAAAGACCGTTCTTGGCTGCAAAAAGACAGAATTGATACAGGATGCAGTATTTTATTAGGAGGGCAAATTAAAGGGCAAGAACCGGAATTATTTTTGATTTATGCTCAAGGAAATTGTATTTCTGCTACTAAAGAAACGCCTTTTTTACAAATTGGTGAAACTAAATATGGGAAGCCTATTTTAGACCGTGCTTTAAGTTTTTATACTTCTTTGGAGGCGGCTGCTAAATGTGCTTTGGTTTCGATAGATTCTACTATGAAATCTAATCTTTCTGTAGGACCGCCAATTAATTTAATTATGTATGAAAAGGATACTTTTGAGATTAGACATCGGCTACAAATGCGTTTGGGAGACCCTTATTTAGCTAAGGTAAGGAAGTTATGGGAAGTGGCTTTGAAGGAAGCTCTTGATGAAATGCCGGATTTAAATTGGTCATATAATTGTCAAGAATCTCAGGAAGATATTTTGATTGATTAGATATCTCGAAAAAAGAATAGACTGTAGGTTGGGTTAAGCGCCAGCGCAACCCAACAGAAACT
>JASJEE010000358.1 GCA_030064835.1 Microcoleaceae cyanobacterium MO_207.B10
AAAAACAGGCACTTAATGACTAAAAATCAATAAATTGTAGTTATTAATTAATAATTTTAGAACTTCTCAAGTATAGCGTTGTTTTTGGTAATTGGTATAAAACCAATATCAGTCAATGATTTGATATTTAATCAGCAAGCCATAAATAACAGGAAAAACAAAGAAAAAGGCTGTTTATCAAAGGGATAAAGTCGAAAAACTTGATTAATTAGTTAATAGTTGCAGTTTGATCAAGCATCACATTCTTTTTTTTTATTGGTATGACAAGGGTAAGTTTGTACAGCGGTTTTCCTGCACGATAGACCACTGTAGGGACGTTGCATGCATCTCTACAGGGTTTTGTTTATGGCTTTGATGAACTAGGAATGCTATATCATATAATCTGAATTAATAAAACAAACTTGACATCAATTTTCCATCTTTTACACTTACCTGAAAATCACCAACTGATGGTCTATTCTTCAGATCAAAAGTTTCACCATTGCCCTTTTTCCAGACATGAAAATCACTGAAGGAAACAGCAGTTTGAGGTTCACATTTCTCTGGCAAATGGTCTCCTAAAATAAAATAAACATACCCATCTCCAATGACTTTAGCCAACCCATTTTTATGCACAATTAATGAAGTACCCTCATCAATACCAATACCCAAAACACGATTTGCTTTTCCATCTCGCAGCAAACGCGCCACAAATGTCATTAACCTACCCATGCGATCGCGTTCGTAGAAGTGGGTATCTATAATAGTATTCTGTAAATGTTCCCAGAAAAATAGACCAGAATCAAGATACACATCTTCGTATGGATTCATTAATGCTGTTTCACTGGTAACAGTTTCAGAACAAGCACTAAAGACAAAATCACTTTGAATCATTGCTCCCGCGCTCGTACCACCAATAGCCCCACCTCGTTCAACAACGGACTTAATTGCTCGCTCAACCCCTGTATTTATGTAGTTACGCACATAGTTACATTGGTCGCCTCCTCCAAAGAAAACCACCTCAGCATTTTGAATTTTATCTATAATATTTTGGCTGTCAGCATCTTCTCGTTGAGAAATTACCAGAGTCTCCACGGAGTCTACCCCATCCATGGCTAATATAATTTGATTATAGGCTGCGTCTCCAGAATCTCTAACAACTACCACATCAACTTTTTCAGAACAAGTATTACATCCTCGCACTTGATTAATCATCCACTGAATAGCAGCATCTACATCATGGCCACCACCACCTAAGTTGTAAGCGAAAGCAGCCATTGAGGGATTAACATCAGCAGTATTACCATCTAGATAAGTGATTGGCTTTGCTTCGACAGGTAGGGGTAAAATTATCATCAATATGAATGATAATATTACAGTTATTGTTAATAATATTGTGAGGTAAAAAGAAGAAATTTTCATAAATATATTTAGGTGATTCATCCAAAGATATTCTTTTTTATAGTTATACTAAAAATTTTCATTTTTTTTGCTTTTCTGGATTCTAATTAGATATAGATTAACATAGAATATTTGTATATAGCATTTCCCATATTGGTGAGGTACGCTCATTCCTTTGTTGCGCGGGAGTAGGGAGTAGGGAGTAGGGAGTAGAGAAGAAGGAAGAATAGGCAGGATAAAATCAGAAAAACAACTGTACCTCATCAGCTTGAGAAATGCTATATAAAAACAATCTAGATTTATCAAAAAAAAATGATTTTATTCCGCTAATTTCTGTCTATTATCACCACAATATTTTGTCTCAAAATTCATGGCTTAATTTATTTGCCGTGGAATTGTACATTTAATAATATGGGTTCTTCAGTAAGGTATACATATAGCCGCAAGATGCCCGAACTAGAGAAATTTGAACATTGAAATTTGTACTTCATATATTTGGAATTTGCTATAGCATTTTCAAATTAGATGTAAATCTAGATTGAGTTTTTTATCATAAAAAATCTTGTCTTTATTACCCACTAATTTTTGTAGAAAGCTAGTGTTTTATGATATTTTCCCTTCTTGACTATTCCCTGTTACCTGTTCCCTATTCCCTAAAAACCAGTAAGATTTTTGCCACGAATAAAATAGGATTGCTATAGTAATCCTAAATAGCTTGTAAGATTTTATCGTAGGGGTTTGGTCTCCAAAACCAAGTAAAAAGGGGATTTGGAAACCAAACCTCTACAGTTTTTTTTCACAAATCATTATATAGCAATCAGGAATGAGATGTGAGAATTTTTATGATAGTTAGTTTGAGCTGAAAACCTTAAAAATTCTGAATCCTGACTCCTGACTGCTGACTCCTAACTGCCACCAAAATCTTACAACTAAAATAGGATTGCTATACAACGATAAAAACTGTATATTTAGCATCGTAACTACCGAAAAGCCATAATATCTAACTATAATTGGGGCAGTTTAGCTGAAAAATTATGATAGAAACAGATGTTAATCTATTTTGGGAGCTGGTCTCAGGAGCGCTTACCCTGAAACCAGAAGTATTTCATAAAATTAATATTTTGCCTCTAGGTACAGAGGTGACATTAGTAATAATATTGATTGTCGGATTAGCACAAGCTATAGGACAATGTATTGTACTATTTATTAATAAAGTTAAGCAACTACGGTTTATCCTTAGTCTCGGAATTTCCGCAATTTTATTTGCATTTAGCTTTGGGTTTTGGGCAATAAGTATTTGGTTGGTTAGTAACATTATCTTTAATACTAGTCTAGAATTACTTACTGTTATTCGTACCCTTGGTTTAAGCTATGCACCTCAAATTTTTAGCTTTCTCATCGGACTTCCTTACTTAGGAATTCCTATCGGTTTACTACTTTCTTTATGGAGCTTACTTGCAGAAATTACTGCCCTTAAATATCTTACAGAACTGAATATTTGGGGAGCATTTGCTTGTAATATTTTAGGCTGGATTGTAATTAATATATTGCAACGTACTATTGGTCGCCCAATAACTGCTTTTGGGAAATGGATATTAAATCTGACTGCGGGCACTAAATTAGTTACAGATAAACAAGAGCTAAAAGACATTGTTATGACAAGTAACCAATCTTTATCCTTGTCAGTTAATAGCAATGGAATTAGTAGGAATTTATTACCTCAAAAAAATAGTAAATTTAACAACATCAAAGTTAAGCCGATTATTAAATATTTAATTGTCGGATTTATGGCTATTTTAGTAATTATTTTATTCTCCCCTAATTCTCAGAATTTAATTGCATTTACTTATGGAGCTTTAAATCAAACTATTAAACTAGTTATTGACTTAATATTGATTAGCTTAATAGCACTTTTACTATCAATACTTTTTACTCCCCTAGAAGCATTAACTTGGTGGGCGGGATGGTATGAACCACCAAATCTGAGATATCCAGGTAGTATCGTAGAAGAGGTTCCTAACCGCAAAGATGTCTCCATATATGTCATGTACCTAGATGGTATTAATCAAGGTTCCTACCAATACCTACCAATTGTTGAAAAATTCCTCGATCGTCTAGCCGATACCACACCACCAGATGTACTAATTGTCAAGGGTATTATGCCCTATTCTGTAACCAATAGACCCCTCACAGAAAATCGACCCTTGGCATTTTTGTGGAACTTGCTTGATTCTATAGCCCTAAAAAATCCCGATAACCCAATTGCTGGTATCATCAATATCCGTAATGTTGCTGCCGTTGCTGTTGCTGCCGACCCCCGTTACGGTCCGATTCAAAATCAAGGATTAGCCCAAGTATTATTTGAGAGCTTAATCAATTTTGGCTATCCCCTTGACAGCAAAAAACCTATCGCTTTAATTGGTTACAGTGGGGGCGGGCAAATGTCAATGGGAGCAGTACCATTTCTCAAACAAGCGACTGGTGCGCCTATAGAAGTGATTTCATTAGCAGGTGTCATCAGTGGCAATACCGGAGCAATGGTCATAGAACGCTTATATCATCTAGTGGGAGCAAAAGATGGCGTAGAAAAATTAGGTCCAATAATGTTTCCTGGCAGGTGGCCGTTTTTATTCTTATCAAATTGGAATCGCGCCAAACGTCGAGGAAAAATCAGTTTTATCCCTCTAGGTCCTGTCGGTCATAATGGCGAGGATGGTCCGATGGGAGAATCTACAACACTTCCAGATGGTCGTACCCATCTCCAGCAAACATTAGATATTATTTCTGGGATTTTAACGAAAAATTGGGCGGCAACCGGATTAAATCCTGATGATTTCAGAACTTTTAGCAATTATGAACTCTACAAACAAGCCCTATTTAATCATCCTAGTTATTATCCTTTAAAACTGTCAGTGGATAGAACAGTTTATCAACCCATTGCTACATGGATGGGGCGCTTGATTTTACCTGCTGCTTCAGAACGTTCCACAGTCAAAGGAGTATTGTTTGAGATTCATCATGCAGACTCGGCTAATCAACATCGTATTGGGGAAGTTGTTAATTTACGTTGGGGTGATGAAGCCAACTTACAAACTTACGTTAAGTTGGTGACTACAGATGTTAATTTTGCTGACCAGGTGAGCGTGACTAAACTCCAAGGGAATATTCATCCTGACCGCATTAATAATTGGCAAAAAGTTGACCCTCTGGAATCTTTAGGAGGTGCGAGACCGGAAGATGATGTAGTTGTAGCTTTGCCAGAACCTGTGGTTGTCGAAGATACTGGTACTGGTTGCCCTAGTTTGTATATTAGTCGGGAACCTATTCAAATTTCCGGTCCTTTCTATGGTTTAGTGAAGATTTTGCAGTTTGTCGGGGGAGACCTGTTTCGAGTGCAGCACTATAACTGCAATTCTCAGAATTTTGACGGACCCGAAGAAATTGTATACATTCCTTCTGTTATTCCTAACCGCGATGGTATTTCTTCCTCTGTAAATATGGGTTTAGAAAATTCTCCGGTTAATGCTACGGGTTGGTATATTTATGGTGCAAAAAATTCTACAGGTAACTTTGTCGTACAGGCGATCGCTCCCAGAAATTTATTTAGTGTAGAACCTCAAATAGTAATCTCTGGGAAAAAGCCGAGTTTACAATATATTAATCACAAATATTGGAAAAATGAGATTACGCCCAAGGGTCATATTAATACTATGTTTCTAGACCCTACTCAAGAAAGCAAATCTTACCCTCCCAGTCAAGTTTGGCAAGAAGGAGAGCGCGGTTTATTGATGCACGTTTATGGAGGTATTGGGGGTAAGAACCCAGAATTTTCACCTTTGGGAATTTTCTTCGGTCATTTTGCTTTTGGGATAGCTAAGGTTGTGCGCGATCGCCTGACTAATGAACTACGTTTTGACATAGAATATCGCCAAATTTACACCCACAACTGCGATGGTATTATTTCAGGAACTTTATCCTGGCAAAGATATATGGGCGATCGCCAGTGGGGATGGTTGGGAGTGCGCCCCACTTCTGAAATTCTCATCAAATTTAGTCCGATGACAGAAGATTATGATTTTGATGGCGTAAAATTTTCCCCACTCAATTATATATTGCAAGAACTTGATGTTATGGCGGCTCGTTATCGTACTGGAGACGGCACTGGAACAACATCTGTTAGCCCCATCAACTCCTGCGTACAAGATTCCAGTCAAGCACTTTATACAGCCCTTAACCGGATGTTAGCCCAGTTGAAATTAAATCCTTTAATTATGAAATGGCTAAGAGAACATCCAGACCATGAACAGACAAAACGTTTTCACCAATTAGCTAATTTAGTGAAAACTTTAGATAGTCATCTCACACCTCTGGGTAAAGCACGAGCAGACTGGCGTTATGAAGCAACTACTTTAGGAGGTTTTCCGATGGAGACTCCTCTGAAGACATTGTGGGAAGTTGCTGGAAGTTGGCGATCGCTTTTGCCTCGGTTTACTAATGACCAACTAGCAATGATTTTTTTACAGTTTGGTGCTTGTTTATGGGTACTGCGCACAAATCAAGTTGGAGGTTTTGATAGTAGTATTGAGGCGATTGAACCTACAGATTTTGTCTTGTTTGTTCCTGGTGTTGCAAAGTCAAAAAGTCAAAGGGTATAGCGAATTCCAAGTCAGAAGTCAGAAGTTTGAAGTTTGAAGTCAGAATTTACAGCAGTTTCTGCGGGTTAATGAGGTACAAACATTAACGATAAAATTTTCACAGTGCGGGCATCTTCCCCGCGATAGTTGTACCTCATACAGCCCTTTTCGCTCTTGATGAATCACCTTGCCATCAACCAAATCTTGTAGGGACCTTGCATACAAAGTCCCTACTGTGGTCTACCGTGCAGGAAAACCGCTGTAAACAGTTTCCGCCCTTTATGAGGTACAAATATAGCAATGTGCGCTGGCACGCTTTACAAATTGCAGGAGGTGTCCAAGAGCTAAAAGCCTTATATTA
>JASJEE010000359.1 GCA_030064835.1 Microcoleaceae cyanobacterium MO_207.B10
CTGGCGTTGCTGAATCAAGGTATGAAAATAAAAACTCAACAATCTAGAATACTTACTATTTAATAGTGAGCGCGATCGCTAATAAATATAAATCATACCCCAAATCAGCAACGCCGGATTTCTATATTTTTCTTCTAACTGATAACCTCCTCCGCTTCCCCACCAAAAAATATTAGTTGAATTTAACTTAAATAAAAAAAAACTTAATCTAACATTAAATATGGAATTTGAATTAATAAATTTATTAGTGTTCTGTTAAACAGAAATATATAAAAATCTTAAGTATTAAAACCTTGTTTATATAAAAGCTGGAAGAAATTTACCCTCCAGCAATTTATGATATCAAGTTACTATAATCAACTTATTTATTCAAATTTTATCAGCATTTTGCCGATACCACTCAATAGTATTCTGTATTCCTTGCTTCAAGTCAACTTGAGCAATAAAACCAAACTTTTCCCTAGCTTTTTGTGTATCCAAACATCGCCTTGGTTGACCATTAGGTTGATCGGTTTCCCAAACAATATCTCCCTGAAAATCCATTAAACCACAAATTAACTCTACTAAATCACGAATCTTGACTTCATAATTGGTTCCCAAATTAACAGGTTCAGATTCATCATAAAGTTGAGTTGCCATCACAATGGCCCTAGCAGCATCTGTTGAGTATAAAAATTCACGGCTAGGACTACCATCACCCCAAACAGGTAGTTTTTTGTCCCCTCGAATTTGGGCTTCATGTACTTTCCGAATTAATGCAGGAATAACATGAGAACTTTTAGGATTAAAATTATCTTCTGGCCCATACAAGTTTACAGGCAACAAATACACACCATTAAAACCATATTGTTGACGATAAGCCTCCAGTTGAACTAAAAGAGCTTTTTTGGCAATACCATAAGGAGCATTAGTTTCTTCTGGATAACCAATCCAAAGGTCTTCTTCTTTAAATGGAACAGGAGTAAATTTAGGATAAGCACATATTGTACCTACACAAACAAATTTTTCTACACCTGCTTTATAGGCACAATCAATTAATTGAACCCCCATCATCAGATTGTCATAAAATAACTCAGCAGGTTTTTCTCGATTTAGACCAATACCGCCAACATGAGCCGCAAGGTGAATGACAATATCTTGTTTCTCAACTACTTTTTGGCAAGCTGCCATGGTGCAAAGGTCATAATCACGAGATCTAGGTATGGTAATGTTATCAGGATTAGCCCCGGCTGAATGAAGCTGATTTACAACTTGACGTCCAAGAAAACCAGATCCACCTGTTAGCAAAATTCTTTTATTTTCTAGCTCTAATGCTGTCATCAAAAATCTCCTTAATTAATAACCTAGAGGCTTGAGTTGAGGGTCTAAAAATTAGAACCAGTCGGGTAAAACAAATAATCCAAATTATTTTATAAACAACCCAAATAATACAAAGTAGAAAAAATTCTCTACCTAACCTAATTAAATATCTGGGAAATCTTAGGACTACTTAATGTTTTGTCAAAATCTAAAATTTCGCTGAAGTTTTTAACTTAATAATTTTCAATTTCAACAGATACTAGTAGTAACAAACTTACGCTGCTAACAATACCATATATTGGTTAGTTGTTATAGAAACACCCTTAGACAATTTTACTTTTTCACACCGCCTCAACTATCAAATTATTTGATATTTACAGTGATACCAGACTCATAAAAATATTGATCAAAGCTGTATTTACCCTGATAACGTAATCTAGTTATCAGTGTGTAAAAAATTTCTAATCAAATCCATCACCCATAATTTTAGATTCCTCCAAAGCTTTAATATCAGAATCTACCATCAAATGTACTAATTCCTTGAAAGTAACTGATGGTTGCCAACCTAATTTTTGTTGTGCTTTTGTAGAGTCACCAATTAACAAATCAACTTCAGCAGGACGCAAATAACGTGGATCAAATTCCACATAATCCTGCCAATTTAAACTTACATTAGTAAATGCTATGTCTAGAAACTCTTTAATAGAATGAGTTTCATTAGTAGCAATGACATAATCATCAGCCTCATCCTGTTGCAGCATCATCCACATAGCCCTAACATAATCCTTAGCATATCCCCAATCTCGCTTAGAATCTAAATTACCAAGGAAAAGTTTTTTCTGCTTACCTGCTAAAATTTTGGCTACAGCACGAGTAATCTTACGAGTTACAAAAGTTTCTCCACGACGAGGACTTTCGTGATTAAATAATATACCATTACAAGCATATAAATTGTAAGATTCTCGATAATTAACTGTTTGCCAGTGGGCATAAGCTTTAGCACAAGCATAAGGACTACGAGGATAAAAAGGTGTAGTTTCTTTTTGAGGTACTTCCTGAACTTTTCCAAACATTTCAGAAGAACCAGCTTGGTAAAAACGAACCTCAATTCCAGTACGATGTTGATAGTCTCGAATTGCTTCTAGTAAACGTAAGCTGCCCATGCCCACTGCATCGACAGTATATTCTGGCGAGTCAAAACTGACTCTCACATGAGACTGAGCCCCCAAATTATATATTTCTACTGGCTTGACTTCTTCTAAAATTCGACGCAAAGTCGTACCATCAGTTAAATCTCCATAATGTAGAAATAAGCTGGCACTAGGATTGTGAGGGTCCTGATATATATGGTCTATTCTATCTGTATTAAAGGTAGAACTCCGTCTGATAATGCCATGAACCTCATAGTCTTTTTCCAGTAAAAGTTCACTCAAGTATGAACCGTCTTGACCTGTAATGCCAGTAATTAGCGCTCGCTTCCTTGGAGTTTTCATTGCATTTATATCTTTAAACAAAACAAACTTTAAGTCAATGGGTAAAGGAATATCGAAGAGAAAACTTACTTTATTACTCTATTCAAAAGCAATAAATAAGTTTTTCCCTATTTGAGGAAAGTTTTAACCTTTATGAACCCTAGATTTCTAGATTAACTCAAAACTATGATCATAACCAATAACTATTAAGTTGATTTAAGTTTATTTCTGCCAGCTTGCTAGCTTTGGTCAATAATAAATAATTTTCTGCTCCAGAAATTACCAGAAATTAAAAGTATTTTTTTGATATTTAATAAACAGGGTTAGAAGTGTAGTAGTGGAAACAATATCTACAACCTCTAACCCTGAAATAGTTATGAGTTAATTTTTTATCTCTAAGTCATAAAGACTAAACTTAGTAAGCGCCATTATTCTTGGGAAAAATGACAATACCAATTGTTTTGAACATGATCCATATATCTATCCAAAAATTTCTGCAGTTTACATAGTAAAGATCTATCTGAACTCTTTTAGGATAAGGAATATCATTCCGCCCCGAAACTTGCCATAAACCTGTAATTCCAGGTTTAATCGTCAGAATTTTATCCATGTGATGACCATATTTTGGTAGTTCTTCCACGACTAATGGCCTTGGTCCGACTACGCTCATATCACCTTTCAAAACATTCCAAAATTGGGGGAATTCATCTAAACTTGTCACTCTCAGAAATCTACCAATCCATGTAATTCGGGGATCATGTTTTAATTTAAAACTTTCCTGAAATTCTTGGCGCAGATGAGGATATGTTTCCATTATCTCTCCTAACATCTCATCTGCATTTTCCACCATAGTTCTAAATTTTAAACAACGAAATAGCTTTCGATTTTTACCCACTCTTTCTTGAACGTAAAAAACAGATCCTGGTGAGTTGAAAACAATTAGTAAAGCTATCACCAGATAAACAGGGGCAAACAATATTAGAACCGATAGAGAAAATAGGACATCAAATAATCGTTTAGAAAATCCTACCTCTAGGCCCTCTAAAAATCGACTTTTTTGTTGATCTCTGGGGAGGAAAGGCTGAAAAGCTCGTCCTGTAAATCCTCTAATTACCTTGCCAGAGATGAATTGGCTATCGGCAGTCATCTTACTCCTTCACTTCACACCACACACAGTCCTGATCATAAAGCCTATAGCGAAATCGGGTGATAATTTGGCAAAGAAAAAGATAACTAATTTTTGACAACGAAGTTAGAAGGAACAGAAATACCCTAAAAATTTCAATGTAACTATCTGTAATATCTATAAATTGTTATGCCCACCGAAAAACCCTATACCCTATACTTTATACTTTGCTAATTTGATTTACTCAAGTAGCCCCATATCAGACCATTTTCCCAAAAAATTGCTACATTAGTTAATTTAGAGGTTTTAGGTGATAGGTGGTAGGCATGAGATAAAATAAGTGTAAATTTTCCCATCCTTTAGCAAAAGATTTTACTGTAACAATCTTTAATTGAATTTGGTATTAGACAGTTACTTCTACTGAGTTAGCAGTCCCAACAATTATATTCTCAATGGCATCCACAGACAAACTAGGATTAGCTTGTTTAACTAAAGCTACTACACCTGTAACGTGGGGTGTCGCCATAGAAGTTCCAGCAAAGAAACTATAAAAATTACCTGTGATTGAGAAAGGCACCGGTGCATAAATATCTCCTGCATCTTCAGGAACACCATTTCCTCCTGGGGCCAGAACATAATCTAAAGGTTGATTTCCAGCTTTATTAGAGAAATTAGAAAACTTGAGATTACGGTCTATTGATCCAACAGCAATTCCTTGCTCCCTCGCTAATTGAGCTGGATAATCAGGAGAGTTTAAATTATCATTGCCTGCTGCAGAAACAAATACAACACCTCTCTCAGCAGCATAGCGAATAGTTTCAATTTCATTGGTGACTAAACTTCTCCCACCAGAACTCAAGTTAATCACGTCTGCACCATTATCAACAGCATAGCGAATGGCTTTGATTCCATTACTAACTTTCCCTTCGCCTTGATCATCCAATACTCTCACAGACATAATTTGGGCATTTGGAGCTACTCCTGTTGTCCCTACTCCATCTCTGCGAGCAGCAACCGTACCTGCAATATGAGTTCCATGACCGTCTTGATCCATTGGGTCATTATCATTATCAACAAAATCCCAGCCTTGAAAATCATCTATATAACCATTGCCATCATCATCAATATTATTATTAGGAATCTCACCACTATTTGTCCACATCTGGCCTATTAATTCAGGATGAGTATAATCCACACCAGTATCAATTATGGCTACTACAATACCGTCTCCTTGAAAACCTTGGTCCCAAACTTCGGGAGCTTTAATGACATCTATGCCCCACTGATTTCCACCAATATCAGGAACTTCTGGAAAAGGGCCTACTCCTATGGCGCGGGCCACTGCTGCAGAAGCATCAACTAAACCATATCCAAAAGTAGTATCAAAATTATTAGTTTCAATAGAACTAGCTGTTTGTGGAAATTCGTTAATAGTAGGTAAAGCATCGCCAAATATTAAACGACCCCCAGAAAGTTGTGTATTAGATATTCCTACAACTCTTGCTAATACTGAATCATTTGTTCTGACTTGAATTAATGTATCTCCTGTTGTCAAATCTTCTGTCAATAAGATATCTGTTTCTGTTAAGTTACCTGGTATTTTAATTAGATCGAATTGTGGATTAAAGTCATTAATAATATCTGCTGTATCTAGATTGTTTTGTTGTTCTTCTTTGAGGATAAATATATCATTCCCGGCTCCTCCAATTAACGTATCTTCACCCAAATCACCTGAAATTAAATCGTTGCCGTCTTGCCCTGATAAAATATCGTTTCCTTTTCCTCCATATATTGTATCATCGCCGGATTCTCCAAATAGTTGATCGTTATCTAAATCTCCAAATAATTGATCGTTACCTAAGTTACCATTAATTAAATCATTATTCCGACCACCACGTAAAACATCAGAACCATCACCGCCATATATATTATCATTACCTTGATTACCATTGATTAATTCTGGTTCTGATGAGCCTATCACTGTATCATTGCCATCTAAAGCTTGTAGTCCTTGGGGATAAGGAGTTAGTAAGTTGAAAGACAAGCTAAAATTATTATCGGTATTATCTAATAAATAGGAAAGACCATCGGGACTAGGGCCAATCATTACTATTTTGTTTACATTAATATTGTTTGCATCTATAAAATTTAGTATAGACTCTTTTTGATAGATTTAGCCTTAACCGAAATACTTTGAAGCTTTTTTTTTTACCTGTTTTTTGATAATTAATTTGAGGCTATATAAAAATCTAAAAAATATAAATTTTATGATAATCAGCTTAAATATTAATCTGAACTAATTTGATGATTGATGATTTTAATTCTTTAATCTGAATTCATCTTTTTTTGATTTCATCAATTAATCGATTGAGATAGCATTTCTCTGTGTGGTTGTGAAAAAATATCCTAGAAAAAGGTAACATGGGTAAGAGTTTCACGATTTTTATCTATTTTTTGATTTGTTATAAATAATTTA
>JASJEE010000054.1 GCA_030064835.1 Microcoleaceae cyanobacterium MO_207.B10
CTGGAGTTAAATTCATAATACTTTAGCCTTTATTTATATAGGCATTTACTGATACAATGAACAGTCATTATAAGTGAGAGTTTTTATTTATTGTCAAAGGAATTGAGAAATTGAGAAATAATAAAAAGTTACTGCAAAAGTCCGCTTCCACAACCTTATAAGTAATTATTCATTACTAATTGCTGATAGCTGATAGCTGACTGCTAATAGCTATTTGGGCAGCATTCCGGAGAAAATGCTTACTATTTATTACCCAAATGATATCCGAGTTTAAATTATATTAAATTTACTTTTTTTCCCACTATTTAGCCAGAGATACAGCTTTAGCAACTGCATCTTCTAAGTTTTCTATAACTTCTATTGGTAGGTCTGATAAACGTTCTTGAGCTGTACTTATTTTACCTCCTAATAAGCGAAGGACAAATTTAGTTTTACTATTATCTGTATTTTTTAATTGATTCAGATATTCAGAAATTATTGTAATTAACTCATCACTTGTCTGGACAATACCCAGAATATTTACCAACACCACCTTCACATTTTCTTTTTGAACAACTAAATCTAAAGCAGCAAACATTTGTAACCGTAGAGTATCTTTTACCTCTAAATAATCACCTAACTTAATATTCAGAAAATTAGCAACTTTCCCCTTCGCTTGAGTCACTAAATCAACTGTAGTCATTGTCAGACCTTCACCATTGCACAAAATTCCGATATTACCCTGTAACTCTGTTAACTTAAGTTGATAATCTGGAACAATTGTTTGATTAATATTAGTGCGAATATCACCTTTCATTAACAAATAATTCCTGTCTATATTTGTTGCTTTCCCAGATTTAATTCCGCCGTCATCATTACCAATATTTTTTCCTACTAGTCCGAGCAAGTCTGGATGACGACCTAAAGCATAATCATTGACACTAACTTTACCATCCAAAGCCATTACTTCTCCTATAGGACTAATGCCAAGAGGATTAATTTCTACCAAATCTAAATCCTTCCCAACAAATAATTCATACATTTTTTTTACTATCTGACTTACTGATTCTATCAGTTTTCCTTCCAATCCAATTTTTACCATCAGACGGCGTGCATAGAATGGAGAAAATTCTTGATTAACTATTACTTGCTGCATATCTTTCATCGCAGTTTCTGTATTAATACCCCCTTGCTTCGAGCCAAGAAGTACAGGACGACGTGCTATTGGGTCTAAAAAAACTGCTAAATATAATTCTTGATCAGCATTATATTTTGCTTCTGCCAGTAAAACTTCTGGATATTCATCTTTTATAGGCAAATTAAAAATTGTCTGAGCTGCTGCGACAGCATCAATTGTATTTTCTACAAATTTAATTCCACCAGCTCGACTTCTTTCTCCTGCATGAACTTGAGATTTAAGTACCACTGGGTAAGGGATTTTTAATTTTTTTAAGTCTTTAGGATAATCTATTCTTTGGGATGGCAATACTGGAATTCCCATCTCACTAAATAATGCTTTTGCTTGATATTCTAATAAATCCATACTAACTGAATGTTTGATTTTTTAGTTAATAGTAATTGAGTCTACTATGCTTAATATAATTGCTAGTAATTTTAGATATTTTTGCATTTATAGATTGCTGATATTTTTTGATTCAATTAGCCTTGAATTTTTTGCTAAATTTATTTACAGCAGGTTTCATCTCAGTGGCGGGAAAGATTACCTGATTACGGACAAGATGCCCATACTTTAGAGATTTTATCGTTCATATTTTTACCTCATAAGCCACGGAAACTGCTGTAACATACAGGCTAAAATTGATAATTTCTCGCCATTCATAATTATTAAATAATTTAATTTTTAGCTAACTAATAAATAGGTTATGAAAGAAATATCTGGAAAAAAGGGAAGAGAAGTAAGACTTTCAGGGTTTTTATATCTATCTATATTTTTAATTTTTGACTATTGACTTAGGGTTGCTATAGCCATCCTAAATCGAGAGTCAAAATTTTTCTAGTTATTGAGCATTACTACCTAGACTTATCTTAGGTGGCACAAATTTAAGATTTTAGGAATTAACACCAAATCAGCCTTATATAAATTAAGAGGGTATTCAAAAAAGTAGAATTCTTTGGCGTGCATGGAATTTGGCTATGGCACAAGTACCCTGTAACCAGATTTGGTATAAAATTCAGATGGTAATTTGGGAGAACTATTGAAGACAAAAGATTATATCAGTAATTGAATTATAATAACCTAACTTTTAAACTTACCCATCTCCTTGATGAACAGTTTTGACCCATTTTAGTCGCTTAGGTAACAAAGACATCCGAGTAGTAGTAGCTGCCATTACCACAAACCAATGCAACATATATAAAGTGCCTTTAACACTTTCTAGGAAAGTCACCAATAACGATAGTCGATTTTCCTTCTCAGAATAAGATTCCAAAGTTTTCTCCTTTTCTTCCCAACTTTCCCAACTGTCCCGTCGTTTCTGAGTCTGACGTAAACCCATAAACATTCCTACCAAAGATACTGTCACAGTAAATACAGTTAAAGGACTCGTTATTGGTAAACGTCGTAAAATAATTGCCATGAACAAATCTGGTATCGCAGCAACCGATATTAGATATTGACTAATCAAAAATTGCCATAAATCCCAGGTTTTACCAATACCCATCTGATTACTGAAAATTAACCGCCAGTAGTCCAGATAGCGCTGATATCCACCCTCGGCCCACCGGGAACGCTGATGCCACAGAGCTATCGGGTTAGTCACTCCCTCCTCCAATACTGCTGGAAAAGCCAGAAAATCAATATCCCATTGATTTAGATGTAAGCGAATAGTTAAATCTAAATCATCAGTAATAGTTTCCTCGTTCCAGCCACCACAATCTTCCAAAGCACTCCGGCGCACAAATTGGCCGTTACCTCTTAATTCTCCAATTCCACCAATGGCAATGCGTTTTTGTTGAAAAAATCCATCTAAGGCCATTTCCGCTGCTTGTCCCTTTGTCCAAAAATTTAGACCTGCATTGGCGATCGCCTTTCTAACTTGTACTGCCCCGACTTCTTCATTAGAAAAAAGTGGTACTACCTTTGTGAGTAGGTCTGGTGTAATCTTTGCATCTGCATCAAATACTCCAAAAATTTCCCCTTTAGCTAAAGGTATAACAGTATTTAACGCTCCTGACTTACCGCCTTTAGCATTAGCATCTCTCCTGATAACTTTTAGTTGTTGATATTGCTTGGCTAATTCTTCTAATAATAGAGGTGTTTTATCTGTGCTATGGTCATCTATCACCCAAAGTTCATAATGATTAGGAGGGTAATCTATAGCACAAATATTTTTTACCAAGGTACTGATTACAGCTTCTTCATTTTTGGCTGCTACTAATAGAGACACATAAGGCCATTGATTCACATTTTCTTCTGATAAAGGTTCTGGAGCTGGTTTTGACTGAGCAAGTAATATTCTCACCAGTTGAACGGAGAGTAAACTGGTCAAACCTAATATTAGCCAATATCCCCAGGAAATTAGGTGCAGAGTAATTGTACTACTCCAAATTATTGCTAGGACGAATGCTGTTTTACCTCTGCGACCATCGTAATTTTTATGATTATAAAGTGCCTTTTTTTCAGATAGTGGCTTTGGTTGTTTCTGTTGGTTAGGGTCTAAGGACTGTTGTGTTTCTGTGAATTTATGACTTTGCTGTTCTTTGTCTGAGTGATGGCTTTGATAAACTTCTGTTTGTCTATAATAATCGTTTTTGGGCCAAGAGCTTTCTGGCATAACTAATTTAAAGATTTAACTACTAATAATTTTCTGATATTTTAGAGAGTAACTTAATTCTGGCTTCAAGAATTCAAAAGATTCAGGTTTTATGGACATTTTATTATAATTTGGAAATTAAGTATACTCCAGATGAGCTTTACTAGGCTATTACTATAAATAATAGTTATTTGACTCGGCTTGACTAAAATCAAGCATTTACTATTTTGATCAAATGCTGATAGTTGTCATTGACACTTTGACACTTTAGCAAAGACTGAGTAATTATTGAGTATATTTTTCATCCTTTAATTTTTTTCCTCTAAATCTGTAATTATACATCGATTGTGCAAATAAAACTGTTTCTTGTTCGCAACAGATTATTTCAGTTTATTAAATTAATTTAGAGGTAAGCATTTCCTGCTGAATGGTGCGCCAAGAGTTGTCATACCATTTCTCCATGAAGTTGCGCTGAATATAAATACAGGGCTATTTCATTCTCAACTTTGCCATTTTATATATTTACGAGAATACCTGATTGCCCGCTTTAGACAACGCATCTTTAGCTATCTGTAAAGCCAGTAAATTCATTGCCAAAATCTAGAATGAAATGACCCTGATATAAAGATGAGAATAGTCAGTCTAATCAGGTCTGAGCAAAAATTATTAAGCGCATTGTTACAGAGAAATGGTATCAGCTATAAGTTATTAACTTAAGTTGGTAAGCAAAAAAAGTTATAAAATACCTAATACGTCTATCTGAGGAAAACTTAAACTTGATAGCACAGAGCGTTTTATATGCTACTTATTATCTGACTCAATATAAAGGATAAATTAGTCTCCAAGGAGAATTAAAAGTTACGAATCAAGGGGGATTTGCCATTCTATCCTCTTAATAAGGAAGGCTTTTAACCTAAAATTTTGAATCAATAATTATTAACTATCAACTATTAATTATTGAAGTATAGCAATCCTATTTAGAAAGCATTTATAAAGTAAATATTCAGGGAAAAATATTGCTGTTTGGTGGGTTACGGCAGACCTTAAATCACGAAAAATTACAGTCCTATGCCCGCCTAACTCATCCTACAGGGGCTTAAAATTTTGGGTTGTGCATCAGCAAAGTGTGGGATTCGTCTAGTAGGGCCGGCAAATGTAATCTAAAAGCACTGATATATAAAGGTTGAGCGCATTTTTGTCGCGAAAAAAGTGCGAGTTGTTAAGCTTCTTGGACCAAAAAGTTAGGACAGCATCAAGACACTTCCCAATCAAGATACACCCTACAATTATTCCTCCAAATGTTCGGACATCTCCCGACCTTCCCCACGCTTCCCACACTTCCCACACTTCCTTGACGCACCACCAAATTTTGTTTATAAAAGGTCTCTTAGGTCGTAACATTTTAGTAGTAGTAAAAAATCATAATGCAGAAGCCATGGTTTAGATTTCACAAGCATTCAAGGTGATATTTATTATTATTACATTTGTCACAACCAATTGAGGATTGCTATAGCACCTAGCACTCACCTACCAGCAAGTTTCTTGCAGAGGAACTGCGTTATCAGCTTCTAAATTTGTATAATTAGGGATTTAAACCCCCAGAAAAGGCGCACCACTAATTTTTCAAATAATTGTGGGAGGCTTAAAGTATTGAATTTTTCGCTGACAGCTAAATGCTGTTTGCGGACTATTCCGTAATCAAAAGCTGATAGTTAGTTAACTATTAATTATTCAGTAATATTTATTTTGACTTAATTAATAAAGCCGTAAGCCTTCCGCAGGAAATGCTTACATTCAATCAGTCTTTTTATGAGTCATAAAAAAATGTTAATTGATACCCTGCATCAAAAAACTAAGTATTTTTAAACAGCAGTTATACAATTTGTTAATTAATCATAGTATCAAAAAATGTAATATTATACTAATTATCTAGATATACTCTGTTTTTTGGATTCATCAAAACTTAAAACTAAGTAGGTAGTTAGAAATAAACGTTTCCTGCCGAATGCTCCGCAAAAAAAACGAAAAACATGAAAATCAAGCTGAAAGCCAATTCTGAAAAGGTTTTCACTCCTTTCAATCTCCATCGCTATTTTACGGATAATTACATCTACCTACTTATCTAGGATATCTAGACTAGAAAGTTATGAATAATTTGGGAGAATTTTAAAGATGTCAATTAATCAATTAAAGCCAGCAGAAAAAGGAGAAATAGCTGTTTACACTCCATATTACGCAGAAAAAAGACGTAGATATTTGGCTCATGCTATTAGCCTCTACAAACAAAAAAGCTTGGAAGGAGCAAGAATTATTGAAGGAGGAGAAAATATTCCTTTTGTTGTTACCTGGAATATCTCCCTCCTACCTGCAGATATAACTCGTTGCCGAATGCAGTTTGATGGTAATCCCGAACTAAGTTATGAAGTAATGATGGCCAATTATGAGTATATTGATTTTTTAATCGATGTATTGTTAAATTATCATCGCACCCGCACAGTAGATTTTTCCAAAAGTTTCTATGGAAAGCTTCTCCGCTATGAGTAATGATGTAGCAAAACCCAAAAGACTCTAAATTACCCATTAGCAATATCAGTAGTAGATGGTATCTTAAAAATGGATTGACAAAAATTATGTACATAGTTAATAGTTCTAAATGGATTTAGACTATAGAATCATTTGGGTTTGAAATTTTGGCCTGGAGAACAAAAGTTATTGACGGTTTGCAACTCCTAGCTTAAAGAATGAAACAAATCAAGCGTTTACAATAATTAATCGTCAAAGCCAAATTTATTGACAAATTTTTAATTGCAGGAGTGAGGGTGTGCCAAAATCTGCCAATTATTTGCTAGTTGGATCAACTGAAGCTTACAGTGGTAAGTCTACAATTACTATAGGAATGGCCCATGAGCTGCAAAAACAAGGAATTAATGTTGCTTATGGAAAACCCTTAGGCAGTTGTTTAGCTCAACCATCCATTCCTATAGATGCTGATGTCAGCTTTGTCACAGAAACTTTAAAACTACCACAAAATTTGCTTCGACCAACCCTGCTGATGCTTAATCAAACTACTATTGAAAAGCGATTAGCGGGAACAGATAAGACTAATTACCAACAATCTCTGGCCCAATATTTAGAAGTAGAGGGTGGAGACTTAGTTATATTAGAAGGACCAAGAACTTTAGAAGAAGGTAATCTGTTTGATTTATCTCTACCTCAAGTAGCTGAAGTCCTTGATGCAAAAGTAATTTTGGTGGAACGTCCGAACAAATACTCGTTTATAGATTCTTTACTTTCAGCTCAAGAACGTCTGGGTGATAGACTTCTCGGTGTAGTTATTAATGATGTTCCACCCGGAGCAGAAGAAATGATTACTACCTTGGTTAGACCTTTTTTAGAAACTAAAAATATTCCTGTCCTGGGTATATTACATAGAAGCAGTCTATTACGGAGTGTCACAGTTGCAGAACTAGTGAAGCAGTTAAAAGCTCAAGTATTGTGTCGTTCTGACCGCTTAGATTTAATGGTGGAAAGCTTGACAATTGGCGCAATGAATGTTAGTGCAGCTATTAAGTATTTCCGTAAGGCCACAAATATGGCGGTGGTTACTGGAGGCGATCGCACAGATATTCAATTAGCAGCTTTAGAAACTTCGACTCATTGTCTAATTTTAACTGGTCAGCTTCCTCCAGATGAGTTAGTGCTGCGTCGAGCTGAGGATGTAGAAGTACCTGTTTTGTCAGTAGACTTTGACACTCTATCTACAGTGGAAATTATTGATCAAACTTTTGGTACTGTTCGTCTACATGAACCGATTAAAGTGGAATATGTTAAAAAGTTAATTGCTGATGATTTTGATTTTGAACGTTTGCTGAGTCATTTTCAGTGAGCTTAGGGGTCATTTCAGTTAACAGTTATTAGTTATCAGTAATCAGTTAATAGTTATCAGTACCTACTTCTGAAGCAAAAGGCTGGAAATTTGGAATATTCTCTTTTTTTATCTCCTTAAAATGGGAGGCGCATAGCCAGAATTTTTTGGTAAAACTAATCTAAGGTTAAAGTTTAAGGATAGAACTATCAAATGTTCTAGCCACATCTTTTCTATTTACAAAGAATTGAAAAATTTAGTCAACTTGTAAGAAGACTGAGAGCTTATCCATTTCTGCATATAGAGGATTAAACTAGAATTTTGATAGGCATAGATAAAGATAGCAAATAAGTAAGGAATAGAGAATTAAACTAGGTAATGTAATGTCCAAGTTTTTATAATTTTTCAACAGTTGTGTTTAACGATACCCTGTTGATTAAGTCTAAAAGAATTTACAGATAAAGGGTATATACTTTTTCGATGTCAAAAAAGTGCAAGCTTTTAGCTGCGTTTAAGCCGAAAATACTTATATTTTGAACAGACAAGGGCAGAAAAGTTGAGTGATAATTATTTCTGCTTCCTTCTCTGTAGTTCCTATTTATTCTGACTCCTTACTTCTGAGTTATGACTTCTAAAAAAGACTTTTCTCAGCCAACCCAAATTAATTATTCTTCTTAATTTATTCTCCAATTCTCATCTTTTTTAACTTTTAACTTCTGACTTCTGACTTATACTTCCCTTTCTAAATTTATGCTGATGTTACCGAATTTGATATGATGCTCAATTCGGTTATGAAAAGGTACTGGTAGTTTTTGCAAATCTGATTTGATCTAATCCTTCAGCACCTGTTTTGCTACTCCCTTCCCGCCAGCAGATTACTTATAATGTAATAATAAAAACTACATGATTTTAATTCTGATTGCATTATGACTAAATTATTTGAAAATATGACTGTTCAATGAAGCGATAGAACTCCGTTCCGCTCCGCGAATGCCAACTGGATTGGGATTTATGGCAAAAACTATACTACAAAAATCAAAAACAATATTTAAGGAAAAGATTACTAGCAATTAGATACTTATATGAGGGAAAAAGTAGAACAGAAGTATCAGAATTATTAAATTGTAATTACAAAACTTTATCAACTGGGATAGATAAATTTCTGGAAGGAGGGTTAGATGAATTAACCAAACGAATTTGTCATCAAGTATCTTCAAGATTAAATTTAGAACAGAAACAAGAATTAAAAAGAATTTTACTGGAAGAATTGCCTAGAGACTATGGCATAAATAGAAATATATGGACAGGTCAAATTATTAGTGGTGTGTTCGATTTAAGATGGGGAGTGAAGCTAAAAACAACCAGAATCTATGAAATACTTAAGGAGTTAAATTTGTCATATCAAAAAGCACATAGAGATTATGCTAATGCTAACAAAGAAGAGCAAAAAACATTTATATCAAACTAAAAAAAACTCTCTTCTATAGCAATCCTATTTCATTAGTGAAAAGCCAGAAATGGTATAATCTAATAAATATTTGTTCGAGCTGGTTACACACTGTCAAACCTTTGATTTTCCAAAAACTTTCATGT
The DNA here is from genome assembly GCA_030064835.1 of Microcoleaceae cyanobacterium MO_207.B10. Lineage (GTDB taxonomy): Bacteria > Cyanobacteriota > Cyanobacteriia > Cyanobacteriales > Microcoleaceae > JASJEE01. The sequence goes on from JASJEE010000054.1 coordinate 9,211, forward strand.
ATGGCAAATTTTCATAAATCATGTAGGATTGCTATAGAAAAGAAAAAGAAAAAGAAAAAATAGTATTTTTTGACGAATTTGCTGTTTATGAACGCCTTAGTATTTTTTAGGGATGGGCAGAAAAGAACACACTGCCAAAAGTACCCAGTAATCAGAAAGGACAGAGAAAGAAATTGAACGGGATGATAGCTGTAGATGCTTTAACGGGTGAAGAGTATTTCCAATTAAAACAGAACTCTAAAACAGAGGATGTTTCAGATTATTTTCTACAACTGTGCCTGGATTGTGGCAAAAATGGATGTGATAAATTCACTATTATTTTAGATAAAAATTCCACAGATAAAACCCACATTCCGCAGTTCTCAATATATCTTTATATCTGTTTACATTACCAAAATTTGTTGAAGGATAAAATGTACTTACAGAAGTTGCGATCGCCAATATTCCTTGCTTAATGAGAATTTTTGCAACAAAAGTTTAGATTCGGTAATTTGAGTCTGAATGGCTGAAACAATTACTAGCTAAGGATATTAGCCGAAGTATAAAATTTCTTTATAAATTAAATGTTAAGCAGTGCGGAATGTGGAATAAAAAGAAAATGAGAACTCAATTACTTGCACATCTTTTGGATTTAAAAATATCAGATAAAATAGTGGTATATTTTCTTGATACTCCCAGTTATTATCCTAATTTTAATATAGGTGAATATATTATTCATCTGTTAAGACTGAAGTTACTACATCATCTTCCCTTGGCTGTAAATATGCAAAAAATTTAATATAAGCTAAAAAAATACTTTGAATTCAATCAACTTCAAACAGCAGAAAAAATTCAAAATATAATTCACCATATCTATGCTTTAGTAAATAATTAGGTAATCTTCTACCGGGAAGGGAGTAACACCCAGTCAGAGTAATAACTGCAAAATCAGGATATGTCATATTTGACTATATTTTTATGAACTATAAATAGTAATAAATCAATTGTAGCTATTCCATGTCCCATGAAAACCCATAGGGATAACTTCTGGTAAAGCCAATCGACAAACAGGGTCTGCATCCAGATGGGAAGCATCAAATATCCAAACCTCACTACAGTTACGATCACCGTCAAAAACCACAGTTAATACCCATCCTTGGTCAGGGTCTTCCGTATCAGGGACATAAATAGGTTCCATAGGATAACAATTAGACCCCATATCTGCAACTGTAAGAGTATCAGTTTTATGGTCAAAACAAGCGATCGCTCCCAACATTTCTTTGCTAATATCAACTCCGGGTTTATGTACGGACAGATAAGTAAAGCGAGATGCTTTTCCCACTTCTGTCTGAGCAACAATAGGAAACTCACAGAATGGGTCTATTAATTGATAACTATCAATAATTTTGCCAGATTTGGGGTCAAGACGTATCTGCCAAAATCTGCCTTTTGCTTCAGTGCGAGTTTTTCCAGTAGCCACTTCTTGGAGGTATTGATTTGTTTGGTCAAAATCTTCATAGCGAATTAAGCTGACAACAACTGTGCCATCTGCCTCTAAATAACCATTGCCAAAATGCCACTGAAACCAAGGTTCAGTTTCCTGACGGCTAATCAATTGTAGGGATGAGCGATCGAAGACTAAAATTTGTGTACCTAACTCAGGTCGCCAACTCAAAGCATCACTAAATGTTTTGAGTTTGGTAAAAGCTGGCAGTAGTTGTAAACGTACTGGTGAAATAAAAAATATCAGATATGGGCCTGCTAAGACAAAATCGTGAATTAGAGGTAAACCTGATATTGGAATCATCCCCTTTTGCTGAATTTGTCCGGTACTATTGCTGCGGTAAATATTTAATGAGCTATTTAGTCCAGGTGTAACCCCAAAATTATAGATATCGCCTGTAGCAGTATCACGCTTCGGATGAGCAGAATAACTTTGGTGATTTTCTAAGCCCCCTAAATCTTCGAGTCCCAAAGTCTCTAATGTTTCCAGGTCCAAGCTGTAGGGATGTCCAGCTTCCCATAATCCCAAAAGCTGATCTGGTAAGACTAAAACGGAAGTATTAGCTGCATTTTTTACAGGTTTAGTCAATTTATCCCAAAGATTTCCTGGTGGGTTCATACCATAGCCACCAAAAATAAATTTTCCTTTCTCAGCTTCAACCTCATATTCTGCTGTTCGCACATAGCGGTAAACAGCCCAGGGTTTTTCTCCCCCGAAACTAGGAGAATTAAAATGGATTCCTAGAATTGCCCCATCTCCATCAAACCAATGTCCTACTTGTTGTCCATTTCGTGATAATCTAGCAGGACCATTCCTATATAAACAACCTCTTAAACTAGGGGGGACAGTACCGGAGACAATTGCTAGGGGAGTGGGTGCAAATTCTTGAGCTGGTTGGGCAAAAGCTTTTGACCAAATGGGAGTTTGTGTTGATTTATTTTTAACGCTCAATTGTTATATTTCCTACAAACAAAATGTGCAAAAACAGATTTACTTGTTATAATCCTTTTGGCAGTTTTATTACAGTAGATAAAATCTTTGAGTCAATCAATTGATATACCAAAGGTAGATGATTTCTTAGAGGAACTTTTAGCAATCCAACAAACAGGTTCTAAGAGAATTGCTTTGTTGGGTTCTCGTCATGTTCCGATTACTCATCAGCAATTAATTGAATTGTTAAGTTATGCTTTGGTTTTAGGATCGAACCACATTATTACATCAGGTGCGACAGGTACTAATTTAGCTGTAGTTAGGGGAGCAATGAGAGCTGATCCTAATCTGGTTACTGTTATTTTACCTCAAAGTATGAAACGGCAACCAAGAGAATCTCGTCAACAGTTAGATAAGGTAATTCACTTGGTAGAAAATCCGAAAAATGATCAGTTATCTCTGGCGGAAGCAAGTTCTATATGTAACCAAGAAATTGTTTCTCGGTGTCAACAGTTGATATGTTTTGCTTTTCACGAAAGTCATACTTTGTTGAAGACTTGTCAAGATGCAGAAGAGCAACGTAAAGTAGTAACTCTGTTCTACCTTGATTAATATTAATATGAGTTTGTTGGAGTTACCAGCATCATCAATTTTACTTGATAGCATTGCAATAGGAGCAATGCTAGTTTATGTACCTTTTTTATTAGTAGCCTACGGTCGATTTAAAGTAGGCTATGATTTAGGTGCGCCTAGAGCTATGTTTGATAAGTTGCCTGATTATGCTAAGAGGGCAACTTGGGCACATCAAAATTCTTTTGAAACTTTTATTTTGTTTGCCGCAGCTGCTTTCATGGCATATTTAACAGAACAAGATTCTGTGTTGGCACTAGGAGCAGCAGTTGCTTTTTTGATTGGGCGTTTGTTTTACTCTATATTTTATATTTTGGATGTGCCTATTGGGCGATCGATTATGTTTGCTATTAGTTCTTCTGGTACGGTAATTTTATTTATTCTCAGCTTAATTAGTTTGAATAATTTTTAATCCAGATTAAGATTTTAATTTAATTTCAATATTGTTGCAGTTGTCGTTCTCTAAGTTAAGGTTTAACATAGTCAAAACTTCTAGATTTAACTAAAGTAATAAATTATATGTTAAAAATTATCAGGTTTCCTAGACTAATGAGATATACCTATCTTTAATTTCTATTCTATTCTATGTTAAGTGTTTCCTAAAACTAATAAATGAGCGTACCGAACCCAGCACTAAGCATTCAGCTATCAGCTAATTACCTTTGACCGAGGAATTAATCTTAATGGATTAAAAAATTATTTAACTACAAATCTCTTAAATTTATCCCTATGATCTAACTGTATGCTGAATACTTACTGTTCACCTATCACCTATCACCTAAAATCTACGAATTTTGTACTTCATTAGTATGGGAATTGCTATATGGCACCTACATTATCATTTGATATAGTCAGCGATTTTGATAGACAAGAATTAGTTAACGCTTTAGACCAAGCGAACCGAGAAATAAAAACTCGCTATGACTTGAAAGATACTAAGACCACATTAGAATTAGGAGAAGATAAAATTACAATCAATACCAATAGTGAATTTACCTTAGAAGCAGTTCATACTGTTTTACAAACTAAAGCAGCTAAACGTAATTTATCATTAAAGATATTTGATTTTGGCAAAGTGGAATCTGCTAGTGGTAGTCGTGTCAGACAAGAAATAAAACTCCAAAAAGGAATTAGTCAAGAAATAGCTAAGAAAATTACTAAGTTAATTAAGGATGAATTTAAGAAAATTCAAGCAGCAATTCAAGGTGATTCAGTCAGAATTTCTGCTAAGTCTAAAGATGACTTACAAACAGTAATCCAAAGATTAAAACAAGAAGATTATCCTGTACCATTACAATTCATAAATTATCGTTAAATAAACTATAGCATTCCTATTTTAGTTATGAAAAAAATATCCTAGAAAAAGGTAATAGGGAACAGGAAACAGGGATAAGAGTTTCTGAATTTTTATCAATCTTTTAATTTGTTACAAATTTAGGATTGCTTTAATTAATAAACTAACTGTAAGCATTCAGCCGTCAGCTCATGCTACGGAATGCTACGCAAACAGCTTTCAGCTATTGCCTTTAGTGCGTATAGGAAAGCTTTATTCATGGAGTCAGATTTTTCTGACTAAAAGCTAGCACCCTTGACCTTAAAGTCTATATTTATTTAAACCCCGTTTATAGCGGAGGTCTTTCTTGCTGATTGCTGACTGCTAATAGCTGAATGCTTACAACTAACTTAATTTAATTCGATAAGTGAGGAGTACAATATGGCTCTAAATTACTCAACTATAAAACCTAATGTGAGTGGAAATAAACTTTATTTGGATTCTCTTGAATAAATCATCTCTTATACATTTTCTCAGCTATCAAATGCTTTCAGTTTAAAGAAGAGAATCAGGGTCATTTCATTCTAGATTTTGGCAATGAATTTACTGGCTTTACAGATAGCTAAAGATGCGTTGTCTAAAGCTGGCAATAAGGTATTCTCATAAATATATAAAATGGCAAAGTTGAAAATGAAATAGCCCTGCAAGAGGATATTGCTGATTGTTATCGCTCAATGTACACTCCCCAAACCCAAAACTCAAGAATATACAGTAAAATTTTTGAGAGATAAAATAATAGATATAAGATACTATCAACTATCATCCCTATTCAATAACTTAATATTTATCGACAGAATTAAAATAGTGAACAGCTAACCTGTGAAATAATTTGTTGGCAAATATTTCCAGAAATACATCTTAAAATCTAATACCATTTTCATAAAATATTGCTACATTAATTAGTTATAGATTATAGGTTTTAGAGATTGTTTGTAAAAGAAATATAAATAATGAGATATGGAACAGGGAACAACGAATAGGGAGGAAGAAATCAAGACAACTATTTCTAACTTCAAAATCTAGGAATATATTTACCTAAAATCTCTTGATTTACCGGATTTTAATCCTTTGAAGTATGACCACTTTTGAATTTTAGTAACTATTCCTTCTCTTAATACTTATTTGACAAACAGTCTCTGAGGTTTTAGGTGGTAGGTGGTAGGTATTAATAGAAGAAGTGTAAATATTCCGCTCCGAAAGGCTTCCAAATTTTATTGTAACAATCCTCCGCAGGGGGGAGGGCAAGATTTTTTGAATTTGGTATAAATATTTCTGCCTTCGGGCAAACTGTATTAAACAAGTTATGAAAATTTTTTACTATCGGCGTCCTGACGGATTTAGTAATTTTGGCGACCAGCTTAACCCTTGGTTATGGAAAAAACTTTTACCTGGAGTTTTTGATGATGAAGAAAGTAAGATTTTCTTAGGTTTTGGTACGTTATTAAATGATTTACTTCCCAAGCGAGTTTCTCAAGCTAAAAAAGTGGCAATTTTTAGCACGGGCGTGGGTTATGAAAATAATTTGGGCAGTCTTCCTGAATATTGGAAAATTTATTGTGTGAGAGGATTTTTATCTGCTAAAAATTTAGCTATTTCTAATGAAACAGCAGTTACAGATGGAGCCATTTTAATTAGGCGTTTATTTCAACCGACTGGTAAAAAAGTAACTAAATTTTCTTTTATGCCTCATGTTCATCATGCTAATTTTGCAGGCAAAGTTTTGCAAAAAATTTGTCAAGACATTGGTTTTGGGTATATTGACCCCCGGTGGTCTATAGAAAAGGTTTTAACTGCTATTAGTCAAACTGAGATTTTATTAGCTGAAGCTATGCACGGTGCTGTGGTTGCCGATGCTTTGCGAGTTTCTTGGATACCTGTGAAAACTAGTTCAAGAATTTTGGATTTTAAATGGCATGATTGGTGTTCGTCTATAAATTTGAGATATAAACCTTATTATTTGATGCCTTTATTAGGTTCTTATCCTCCGGTAACTGAAAACATACGTTTTTTGTCAATTAAGAATTTTAAATTGTCTGCTAAAGCTGCTCAATATTGGGGTAAATGTTTACAGCAAGGTTTGTTATTAATTGGAGAAGATGAACAAAAAATATTTGCTGCTCGTCTTCTCAAAATTGTCAAAATTGCTCGTCCTCAATTGAGTCAAGATGATCAAATTGAAGGGCTGACAATGGAGTTGGAGGCTAGGCTGGAAAAGTTTAAAAATGACAATTTTTTCTTTGATAGATAGGGTGTATTTTTACAGTTTAGTCTTGATGTTAGTGATAGGTAATATATCGACTATATTAAATACTAAACTGATGATTTTTTTCACTAACTGGAATAATTTTGTTTTAATTGGATAATTTTTTTCGGTTATGTTTGACTTTGTAATTAGGGTTGGCTGAAAAAGTCTTATGGGTGAGGGTAGGAATCAGGAATCAGGAGCCAGGAGTCACGATAAATGGGAATTATAGAGGATGTAGTCGGAACAATTGTCCTTCAAATTTTTCGTCCTTGTCTGCCCAAAATCCTCACTTTTTCAGCTAATGGGAACAAAAATCTTGTACTTTTTTTGCACAAAATCAGGCTAAAGTCTTTACAGATAAAGGCTTTTGGATTTAATCAGCAAGCCCTAATTATTGTCAAGCATTGTTTTTTTAAGATTTTACAAATATATATTTTTGCCGTTGAATTTTTATATTCTTCATCAACATGAAATGAGCTTGAGTCTAAGTGAACTGCTTCTACATTTAATTGATACTTTTTGAGCATTTCTAGTACGATGAAAACAAATATTTAATTTAAGCCAACTTCATACATTTTATCTAGGACTCTTCCTAGTCTGTCATCGTTAAAACCCACATTCCCCACTTCAAAATGTAGTATTAAAATTCCATAATAGAGCGATCGCGATTAATTAAGTATTCATACTGTAAAGAAGAGAAAAATTGGCGTAATACCATGCGTGAAAAAAGAATGTTATGCTTGAGAAAACTTTAAGTATTAACCAATTAATAAATTTTTTCCACTTTATCCCTTTTATAATCGGCTTTTTTCTGGGTTTTTCCTATTATTTCACTATACCCAACACCCCACACCCCACACCCCACACCCAAGATTGATAATATTTGTAGCAAACATTTATCAATTTGGTATAAGTAGGATATTCAAAACAAAAAACAGCTTCAGTTAGACCATCAAAAACTACTCTAACCCAAGATATAATACCAATTTAAAAAAAGAATGTTACGAATGGTAAGAGTGATAAAAAGACGTTTAATAAGATGTCCATTTGATAAAAAAGATTATTTCCGACCTAAAACATGGTCTTAAAGGAATTCCCATCCGACTCCTGACTCCTGAATCATGACTCCTGACTCCTGAAAAATGGCGTTGGTAAATCAAGAGATGAAACTCTAAAAGTAATCTGTTTTTAATACCTCTAAATATTGAACCAGAGTAACTGGTGAGTATCACCCCTAGTAGAAAATCATCCCACCAATTACCAACGCCTAAAAAATCCCCTATTCATTTGTAGCCAACATTTATCAAAATGGCATAACAAATAGGTTTGAGTTGGAGCAAAACTCCATTAAATAAAAAGTCTTCGCCAATTTAAAAAGAAATAGGGATAAAACTGTTATTTTCTCTAAATCAGGAGATAATAATCCTGACAATATTTAGGAAAAAACTTGAGTAAATATAGTCGTTCATTGGTTAAATTAGATATCTGCCTCCCTTTGAAAACGGAAGACGTGAACGGATTGAAAGCATGGAAATATCCATCGCAGAGTCGGTCTATCTGTCAGGCGACCTAGCTGGTTTTTGACTCCAGTTTTCATCATTTTTAAAGTTTGTTGAAGTTCTCGTTATCCGATGGTATAAACCAACAAACATAAACCCATAATTAATCCCAAAGCTTCAATACGTTTTGGGGATTTAAGGAAAACACTATCAGTTAAAAACATTGGATATATCTAATCTTTCGTCGTTCAAATGTTCTGCTTTTACTTCTTCCCCTAATAGATTTTATACTGCCTTTCCTGCAAAGAAATCCTTGAATATATATATATAGGGTAGATGAGACTAACCCCATGCTATTGAATATCATAGCTTTTACTACTTTACCTACCGTGACTTTTTCCGTCTTTTTTTTCTTCTATTAAGTAGTTAGTTTTTTCAACTATTCCTATTTCATCAATGATTCCGGCTACTAGACCCAAATGGTCTAAATTTTTAATTTCTACTGACATTTTTCTGTTTTTATTTATTCAAACTTTCGGAGTAATTTTTACATAAAAACTCTCCCTTTTTCTTCTTAACATATTTTCTACCATACCAGTATTAATACTTAATTAATCCCGTTGGCGGAGCCTAGCGGCAGCTATATTCCTCTCTTTAGCTATTTTTGTACTACATTTTGACGTGCGGAATGTGGGTTAAAAGGAAAGGAAAGGACTGAAAACGGCAACAAAAAAAAGCCTTAACTTTAATTTTGATACCTATAAAACCTAAAACAATCTAAAACAGCGCAGCAAAATAAAAACAAAATTCATTTGTCGCTGTTTTGATGATTATTAATGTTGATATATTAGCGATCGCTCTGGGCAAGCAAAGCTAACTCACCTCTGACATAACTGGCAGTTGCATTGTTTCTAAACTGAAAGACTTGGTGAGGATTTGAATCTGTGGGTCTACTTCAATCCACAGTCGGGCACCAGAGTTATTGGGATGGTCGGGACTGTAGATAATGCGACACGAGCCTTTAATTAAAACTTCGTGGCAGTATAAGTCGTGGCGACCTTGTTTTACTTTGATAACCGGGTCGCGAGTACCGTAGTCTCGGTTGTGGTCAATGGCTCTTCTATTTATATGTATGCAGGTTTTGGCAGTACGTCCTTTTTTGTACCAAGTGGGTTCTGGACCTCTAGTACCAGGTGCAATCTTTGGCATATCGTTATATAGAGGTATGATCCAGAAGCGACCTTTTTTATAAGCTCCTTTAACTCGGCCTTGATTGAGAAGCAACCTGAGTCTAGCTGTGGATATACCAAGAAGAGATGCTGCTTGAGTTGTTCCTACTGTTTCCATAACTGTTACGTAATGATATCTAGCTAAATTTAGTAATTATATGATGAATTATAGTATAGAATTTTTTCTGGAATTAGTTTTTGATTTTGGGCTAGCTGAAATTGCAAGAGACTAATCAGAAATAATATTAGGATTCGCACTACAAAGTATTTTAGTCATTGAGACCGAGAGGGTTTGCGGAGCAGTCCGGAACGGATAGCAATCTTAATCCTAGTTGTTCGTCATGGGTAAGTCCTGACTATAAAAAAATTTGGGTTTTTGGATTATTTGGCCCAAACAACCATAACGTAACAGTTGATTTTTTTTAAATTTTAAAATTATATTTTAAATTCAATATTTTAAATTAAAAGCAAGAGTGATTCATCCCACCAAAATTAGTAGTTAAAGCCACATTTAAACTTTCTAAGGACTTAACCAACCACCAGACCTTACCGGAAGTGGAGCCATGATAATGATTAAACAAAATAGAAAACCGTTGTTCTAGATAAGGTTTAACTTGATTACAAAAGAGAACAATTTTTAATAATATTCCCATCACCATCTTTACTCCGAGATTATTAATCAAGTCATAAAAAACGAAATGTTTGGGTTGTTCTAGACTTTCAACAACTAGAAAACCCAACAATTTTCTACAAGTACCGACTATCAAAGAATCATTGTTTTTATGACCATTATTATCAGGCAAAGTATTTTGTAGTTGCTGATATAACTTTTGATTAAATTGGCATTTTCTATAACCAGGGTCAATCGCATCATTTATGTATTCATATAACCCATCTTTAAAAGTAAGATAAGAGCTTGTCAAATCACAGTAGAGGCGAAACCTTTGAGCCTGGTCTCGGAAAGTTTGCTTACCATCAACTTTGCCTGTGAAATATTGAATAGATTCATCTAATTCTTGATCCGAAATCAGAGTCGGATTTTTAATAGAGCTGCTTTTTCTGGGTAATCTTTGATAAGCAATATATTTAGATAAATCTACTTCATATTTTTGCTGAATTTTCTTTCTCATTATTTTGATTTCTCGTTGCTCTTCCTCAGAGCTTTCATCCTGCAAAAAACAATGCTCATATAAATAGGGATATCGATTAATTAAGTTCTCGATTTTCTGGTCTTCAATTTGAGTCTCTATTTGAACTTCTTGAACAAACATCTGAGCCAAACGTTGCAATGCTAAATAATGTTCAGTTTCAGAAAAACTGCCGACTAAACTGCGCAAGCGTTTAGAAGTCCAAGAAGGAGGTAGTCGATTTGGTGTTATCTCAAACAGATTAACTAAATCTGGAATTGATTTTTGTAGTTGTGGGCTTTGGAGCCAACGGTTAATTAATATGTAACAACTTCTATTGAGAATATGATGAAACTCTGTTTCCTCTGGGTCACTATCTATAATTGCTTCCATGGCTTGCCAAATTTCAGGGACAGAGTACCCAGAAGCATCGATAAATAGAGTCTGAAAATTCTGAATTGACTGCTCAGGTTGTTGCCGAGCTAATTTTTGTATGTGTTTATAAAGTAATTGTTCTTGTTGATTAGATTTAGGGTTTTGGTGAGATAAAAACGAACTTAAATTTTGATTTAACATTGCTTTTACACCCTCCTTATATATTTATAATAAATTAATTTTAAAAATTTTATCTTGATAAGTAGAAAGTGGTAAATATTGTACTTTATGTATCAAATTGTAAACTTGTTTATAAGTAAGTTATATCAGTGCTTTTAAGGCTTTTATAACTAAATATCCAACACCTTTTTTTTACCTTGCTCTACTTAGTAGGATTTACTGATTTTTTCAGGCATATGTCCTTAACTGAGGGTAAGCAATTTTCAGCTATTGATGAAAATTATTTCATCAAAGATTATTTATAAGCATTCAGCCGTCAGCTTTCAACATTCCTCGTTTGTTGGATTGTGAAGGATGAATTAGGATTTAGGTAGTGCCATAATTAAAAGTCTGGGTAAAAGGAAAAGCATCAGCTAAATTTTACTATTTAGGTTAATTTTTATTGCTGTTTGCGTAGCATCCCGCAGGGAAGTGCTGACCGCGAACTAGAAGTTTGCGCAGCATTCTGAAGGAAATACTTACGGTTATTGATCTAATTAATTACTAAGTTTAGGCATCTATTTCTGATATTGCATCCGTCAAATTAACTATTTTCTTATAATAAATATGATTTAAGTTTTACTACTATCTAGTAGTTAGTAATGATGCACTCTGTAGAGACTTAAATAGTTAATGATAAAATTTGAAGGCTGAATATTATCAGAGATTACGTGAAGTAATTTTTATAAAATATACTATAAATATTACTCTAAAATTCGTTCAATTTTTGTGAAGATTTGATGAAGATTGAGAGAGTTTGATGAAGCGTTAATTAAAATATAACTGTTGAAACTGCCAGAATAATTGCCTCAAATTCAACTAAGACTAAAGCTTTAAGAGTGGTTTTTCAGCCGGATTTATTACTCTCTCTCTTCTAGATAGAGTGGTGTCAAACCTTGATTTTTTCGTAAGCTGAAAATACCTAAGTTCGTCAAATTTTCCGCGATCACAGAGAGACTCTAAATACCAATTTAACAAAAGTCAGTATAAAAAAATTTAGGGATTTAAGTTGTTAAAAATCATTGATTATATTCAAGACTCTGGAGGTTATTAGAGGCATAAACACAACATAAACAAAGGAAAATTCAAGTGATAATCATAAAATTAGAAGGACTATATCCACCTAATTTATTAAGAAGAGATAAGATTTTGCTGAGGTTAACATATTTAACATAACCAGCGCACATTTTAAATACAGGGATTACTAAGTAGAGCAAGGTCAAAAAAAGGTGTTGGATATTTAGTTATAAAAGCCTTCAAAGCACTAGTATAATTTACTTGTGACACATTTTACAATTTGATACATAAAGTACAATATTTACCACTCTCTACTTATATGCAGAAATTCATTCTTATTTATTCTGTAGTGTACCTGAACTTTTCTGTCTTTATTTACCACCTCACTCTGTATTGTTTAATCGGAATTTGACTATGGGCATACTTGATCATATAAAAATTCATTAAGTTATACATATAGACAATTTCGGGTTTTATGTACCAAAATAATTAGTAGGGAAATCATCGTTACTGGAGAATTATATGGAAACTGTCTTAGTTGTTGAAGATAATCCAATAAATTGGAAAGTATTTGAGAAGATTTTGACAAAACGAGGGGGGTTAGTTGCCCAACATACTGAAGATGTAAACACTATTATTGAAATTGTCAATGCCAATAAAGCAGACATTGTGCTAATGGATATTTGTCTAGAAAATAGTTATTACAATGGCAAACCAATTAATGGCATTGAAATAACTAAATTGCTGAAAGCAAATCCTCATACAGCAAAAGTACCTGTTATCTTAGTTACTGCACTGGGAACCAAACACGATAGTAAATATTTCATTGAGCTAAGTGGTGCTGATGGTTTTATTGGTAAGCCAGTAGTCGATCATCAAGACTTTATCTCACAAATAAAAACTTTGATTTCTTCTAGAAAATAATTTTTGTTTACTTTCTTAACCAGGGTTGATTAAATAGAAAAATCTTAAATAATAATAAAAAAAAAATCAATTATGTCAAAAATAAAATATATAGCAATCCTATTTGAGTCGTGTACAAAATTTTAATAGCTTTTAGCGAATAGGGAATAGGCAAGAGTTTCAGTTTTCTTATTTACTTTTTGATTACCCGCAACCTATTTAAGATTGCTATAGTTAATCACCTACCAAAAAGTTAATAATTTTAATACCAATAATAAATACTCGACAAACTCAACTCACAGGGATGATAATCTTGACTGAATTTTTGCAAAGCAAAAAGTATCATAAGTACAGTTGTCCAGAAAAATAATATTCAGAGAGCGATCGCTATGATAGAAAAACAAACAATTTTGTGGCCTAGTTTAGTAACAATCTTCAGTTTATTAATGTATTTTGTAGTTACTATTAATGTTGGTAGAGCCAGAGCTAAATACAAAATTATTCCTCCTCAAATGAGTGGAGAACCAAACTTTGATCGAGTAATACGAGTACAACAAAATACCTTAGAGCAACTAATTTTATTTATACCGTCTTTGTGGCTTTTTTCTATATTTATTCGCCCAGTTTGGGGTGCTGGTATCGGTGGTTTCTGGGTAATAGGAAGAATATTATATGCTTGAGGTTATTATCAGGAGGCTAAAAAACGGATTTTAGGATTTGGGATTAGTTCTTTAGCTACTATAACTTTACTTTTAGGTTCTTTAGTAGGAATTATAATACCTATAGCATTTCCCATACTTATGAGGTACAAAGTTTTTTAACCTATAGGAGTCAGCAGTTAAATATAAGGTGTATTAGGTGTACCTAAATGATTCTGAGAAATGCTATTTAATAGGAAAAAAATGTCAAATCAACCAGTATTTAATATTAATCAAAAACTTTTCAATCAACTCATTGATTGGCAAAATAAAATGGAAGTGAAAGAGCAAGCTGAATCAGAAGATAGAGAGGTAAATAAGAAATCTCAAAAAGTAAGTGAAACTCAGAAGGATAAATTGTAAGCATTTCATGCGGAATGCTGCACAAACAGCCATCAGCTATTAACTTATTGGTAAAGATTCAGGTCCTATGGAAAAGCCTATAAATCTTGATGGATAAGTATTTCCGGCAATTTCCTCCAAAATTATATTCTCAATTAGAGATTCCTACAAGCCTTTATTTTCGTGATTATTGAGAATGAGGCTATTACAGCGCACAGTAGGGGCGATTTCCGTGCCGGAATGCTCCGCAAACGCGAATCGCCCCTACAGGGTTTTGGTTATGACGATGTGGTTGATCCATTTGAAAAGCGCTGTAAATTGCTGAGTCAGTTGTGTTCATAAGTATCTCTATAACTAGGTTTGAGATACCTGAATCCTTACACTTATTGTCAGCGATAAGTGGCATTAGTATTGATATTATTCAGGGAGAATTGAAAGTATGGATCAAAGGTAAATTGTTAATATTCGTAGTTATTTGATTTCCATTAGAGTTTAAAGCTAACCCGCCAACTAGCTGAATTCTTATATTGAGCTACTAACAGTTACTGCTTCCTACAAATCATTGTAATCTAAAGAATCAAATCTAATGTTATAGATAGGAATCAAAATTTTTTATCCAAAAGTACATATAGCAATCCTAAATTAGGAATCGATGTCGGATTAAAATACTTATACGCGGACACTAACAATCATAATGTTGAGAGTCCTAAATATTATAGAAAAGCCGAAAAGCGATTAAATCGACTGAATCCTAGAAAGTATAAAAAGTTCAAAAATGGTAATAAGCAGTCTAATAACTACATCAAAGCTAGGAAAAGATTTGCCAAGGGAAATTTAAAAGTAAGTAGGCAGCGAGAAGAGTTTGCGAAGAGAATAGCACTCCGCTTAATTAAGTTAAACGACGTTATCGCCTATGAAGATTTAAAGGTGAAAAACCTGGTGGGGAATCGAAAACTAGCTAAGAGTATCAATGATGCTGCATGGTCACTTTTAAAGAAATGGATTGAGTATTTTGGGATGAAATACGGTAGATTAACTATCGCTGTCCCTCCAGGATATACAACTAAAGAATGCTTTAATTGTGGCTAAAGAATTAAAAAGTCTCTATCAGTTAGGACTCACGTTTGTTCTTGTAGATATTGTGAAGAGAGGGACAAAATGGCAGCATTAAATATACTCAAAAAAGCTACGACGCGACACGTCGGAAGTTAGTCGGAAGACCTAAACGCGCTGGGGGACATTTGGCCTCTATCTTGGTTGGTAGTCATACCTGTCAAGACAAGCCGAGTCAGTGAACCAAGAATCCTCAGCCTCAAGGCGTGAGGAGTGTCAAAACTATCCCAATATTACCATCGGGCCATTTTGTTGTTTTAGTCCCAATACTCAAAATTTGCCCTATTGACAAAAGTCTTAATTCAATCATCTACCACTTCAGAATTTTTGTTTCAAAATATTAAGTAAGGATGAGTTGAGAGTATTGTCCATGTTTCCATTTTTCACCAAATCTTGCTGTGGTTGGGACTTTTTCCAACCAGAAGCTCGTAAAACCCACCAGGAAAATAAACTCAAATTCCTTAAGTGGATGCGAGACGACCTAGAAACCAGATTAGCCGGACTCAATGGGGCCATTGAAACTATTGAACGGCAAATCAATCAAGATGAGGCTTCCTAAGCTATAAACTTTGATATAGGGTGCAGCCTATTTTCGGTCCTTGCACTTTAACTACAGTTATCTATTTTTTGGGGCGTAATATTTTGCGCCCCTTACTTTTTTAGTTTTGATCGTTGAGAGGTCTGGTTCAAATATTCGGGAGCGGTTATTAAGACTTGAAGTTGTCAAATATCTGGAAGTGCCAGAAAATTGGTGATTTTCGTCTCAAAAACCAGGCATGAAGATAAAAATTATTGAGAAACAAAGTGGAAAAATTGGGATGAAAACTCTTGCCTGTTGCTTTTTGTCTCTTGCTTACCGAAAAATTCTGGGTATGCGCCTCCCATTTTAACGATCCCTGATCAGGAACTCCGGGCAACCCTTTTTTGAAGCAGGAGGTGGGGGAGTGGGGAGATGGGGAGGTGGGGTAGGGTCTATTTATTGTCACGCTTAGAAAAAAGGAGGGGAGTGTGGAAAGTGTGGGAAGTGTGGAAAGTGTGCGAAGTGTGCGAAGCACAGGACTCAAAAAAGATAGGGTTGCAAATATTCTCTGACGACAAAGAATTAGCGGCGTTGGTGAATCAAGCTATGAAATCTAAATGCGTAAAAGATAAAATGCTTTGAAATTAGAAGTTAGGCAATCCCCATTTTAATAAAAATCATAGCCAAAATCACCAACACGGAATTAGCCCTGGGGAGGTGGGGGAAGAAAAGCCTCTAATTAAATCGGTTGACTCTCCTGAAATCTACATTGAACGGCAAATACATAACTGCCATCTAATGTCTAAGTTTTATGTTAAGAAAAATGCTTATAGAACATAGCATTTTAAGGGGATAAAAAAATAGAATATTTCGTATTTTCAAGCCTCCTGATTGCAGAGGTACTAAAAACTGAAATGACCTCCTGACTGCTATAAACCTGAGTAACTCAACTACATAAAATTGGAATAATCTAAACCTAATAGCAAAATATGGTAAATTCTACCCATCAAATCACCCCCTTCCAAGCTCTGGCCCTCCAAGTTAAGGCTGAGGCTGTAAATCAGGCCAATAACCGCAATGAAGGGCGATCGCTCATCCAACAAACCATCAATCGCATTGGCCAACAAATAGCTGCAAGTAAAGCCTTCATTGGGCCTAACTGTAAATTAGTCCTGCTGCCAGAATATTTCCTGACTGGTTTTCCCATGGCAGAGTCTCTGACAACTTGGGCAGAAAAAGCTTGCCTGGAAATGACAGACCCCCTCTACGACCGCCTGGGAGAAATTGCCCAAAAAAATGCTATTTTTCTAGCTGGCAACGCCTACGAAATTGACCCCAACTTTCCCCAATTATATTTTCAAACCTGTTTCATCTTCGACCCTAGTGGGAATATTATTCTACGTTACCGCCGTCTCAATTCAATGTTTGCCCCCACTCCCCACGATGTCTGGGATAAATATCTTGACTGTTACGGTTTAGAGGGAGTGTTTCCGGTGGCCAAAACAGCGATAGGCAATCTTGCTGCTGTTGCTTCCGATGAAATTTTATTTCCAGAAGTCACCCGATGTTTGGCAATGCGGGGTGCGGAAATTTTACTCCATCCCACCTCCGAAATTTATGGTTCAGCCCGTTCACCTAAAGAAGCAGCTAAAGTTTCCCGCGCCGTAGAAAATATGATGTATGTTATTTCTGCTAATACTGCAGGAATTGCTAATACGCCCATTCCTGAAGCTTCGGTTGATGGAGGTTCCAAAATTCTCGACTATCGAGGTTTAATATTAGCGGAAACTGGGCAAGGGGAAAGTATGGCTACTTATGCAGAAATTGATATTACTGCTCTACGAAACTATCGCCGTCAAGTGGGAATGAAAAATTTATTAGCAAGACAAAGATGGGATGCTTACGCAGAAAGTTATAGTCAGTTTCATGGTTATCCTGGTAATACGATGGATAGTGGAGTTGTGGAACGAAAACATTTTATTGAAACTCAAGTTGGAACTATTGAAAATTTGGCAAAACAAGAGATTATCTAATAGACATCTCCAATAATAAATAGTAAACAATAAAATCAATTATTTATCCCTAGTCCCTGCTGCCTTTTTCTAACAAAAAATTTTCACACCAATATATATAGTTAATATGGTTGATAAACTGCAAGTGCGGAACCCACGTTCTGGCAAAATAGATTATTTAATTACCCCTCCCACAACAGGAGAAATTGCTGCTAAATGTACTAGTTTACGCACAGCACAAATACATTGGCAACAATTGGGAATAGAAAAGCGAATTGCTGCAATTCAACAATGGAAAAAATATATCTTATCTCACAAACAAAAATTAATAGAAGCATTAGTTAATGACACAGGTAGACTAATAGAATCAAGACTAGAAATTGACTCTGTAGTTAATAGTATAGATCGATGGTGCAAGTTAGCACCTGAACTCTTAGCAACTGGAGAGGCGAAAACTACAACTATTCCATTTATTCAACTACAAAATCAATTAGTACCTTATCAGTTAGTTGGTATTATTAGCCCCTGGAATTTTCCTTTATTACTATCTTTAATAGATGCAATCCCAGCCTTATTAGCTGGTTGTGCTGTAGTAGTTAAACCCAGTGAAATTACTCCTAGATTTATTCAACCTTTGCTAAATACCATTGCTACTGTGCCAGTATTAAAAGATATTTTTATTTACATTGAAGGTGCTGGAGAAACTGGTGCTGCTTTAATAGAATATATAGACTTTATTTGTTTTACTGGTAGTGTTGCCACAGGTCAAAAAGTTCTCGCAATGGCAGCAAAAAACTTTATTCCAGCGTGTTTAGAATTAGGAGGAAAAGACCCCGCAATAGTCTTAAATTCAGCAGATTTAGAGTTAGCAACATCGGCACTTTTATGGGGTTCGGTTGTTAATGCAGGTCAGTCATGTTTATCAATTGAACGTATTTATGTTGCCGAATCAATTTTTATAGAATTTATTACTAAACTTACTGAAAAAACTAAATGTCTGAAGTTAGCTTATCCAACTTTTGAATCAGGAGAAATAGGGCCGATTATTTCTGAAAAACAAGCAGATATTATTGCCGAACATTTACAAGATGCAGTAAGGAAAGGAGCAGTTATTCATTGTGGAGGAAATGTAGAAAAATTAGATGGTGGTTTTTGGTGTCTTCCCACAGTTTTAACCCAGGTAAATCATAGTATGAAAATAATGACTGAGGAAACTTTCGGTCCGATTATACCTGTAATTTCTTTTGCTAATATTGAAGAAGCAATAGATTTAGCAAATGATACAATGTATGGTTTAAGTGCTGCTATTTTTTCTGGTTCAGAAAGTGAAGCTTTAGCAGTTGCTAGTCGGATAAATGTCGGTGCAGTTAGTATTAATGATGCGGGTTTAACAGCATTGATAAATGAAGGAGAAAAAAATTCTTTTAAGTTTTCTGGTTTAGGTGCTTCTCGGATGGGTAGTGATAGTTTAAAGAGATTTATGCGAAAAAAAGCGATTTTAAGTAAAGTAAATTCTGTTCCTAATCCTTGGTGGTTTGATTAAATGAACATAATAAATTTACAATAAATATATTAACAAACTATAATTTATTAGCTTATTAGTTATTAGCTATAGCAATCAGGAATCAGATGTAAGAATTTCACTGTTGCTTAAAAGTGTAGAAGATAGCGCTTATCATATTCATCTCTATTCATTCTTATACATTCTTTTTCTGCTTTTCTGTTCCCTATTCCCTGTTCCCTGTTCCCTAAAAGTTTCCAATATCTCACAACTTAAATCATATTGCTACATTAAGCACCTATTCCAGGATGGCGGAAATATGTTACCAGTGACAAAATGCTCAAAGCCTCACCAATCAAAACTTCTGATTTCTGACTTCTGACCTCTGACTTCCGCGTAGCGGTACTATGCAAAATTAATTACACATTAGTGGTTATATAAAATTAATTACACATTTTATGATATATCTCCAATCTTATCCATAAATTATCAATTATTTCTCCCTATTCCCTGTTTCCTGTCTCAAATAGTAAATTTATTTTGCACGACTGCTTACCCATCAGCTATTAGCTAAAATCGGGGTGTTTAATATCAGTTCTAAAGTAATCCTACGCTTGAGAGACTGTTTGTCAAATAATTATTAAGAGAGCATACAAGTGACTAAAATCTAAAAGCGGTAATACTTCAAGGGATTGAAATCAGGTAGATAGAGAAGTATTCAGTACATATATTCCTAGATTTAATAGC
>JASJEE010000441.1 GCA_030064835.1 Microcoleaceae cyanobacterium MO_207.B10
CTTGTCAATCTTCTCCCTTTTAGGGAGAGGTAATTATCAATTATCAATTAATAAATTAGACTTATATTTGACATCTCCAGGGGTTGAAACACCCTGGATTCCGTGGTTTACCCACCGCAAATGGGATAAATCCACATTTGCTTAAAGCCTGTCAACAGACTTCTAAACTCCTCGGCATAGACCAAAATCTAGCTGTGAGCTTACTTTTTTTTAGCTTTCACGAGTGGTTTTACTCAAGATGTTGGAGCAATAAATCGCTGCTTTAGCTGCCTGCTTGCTTTCAGCCGTCGTAGGAAATTAATTCCCCGTCTCCTGTCCACCGGAATTTCACCGCACTAGCTAAAGGTCATGGCGACAAACCTTGTTCTTACTTGCTATCTCTAGTATAGCAGATTTTTACTACGCTTTATTACCCGCGTGTCGTTATTCAACCAGCCGTTAAAACAGGCGCTGCGTACTTCCTCCCGTTATTTTTTTAGTTTTGTGGGTTAACGTTTTATCTGATGCTGCCAACTAATCTCTTAATCTGATGCCTTCCTCAGTATTACTAGGGTGATTTGACATCTCCAGGGTTTGAAACACTCTGGATTCTGTGGTTAGCCCACTGCAAATGGGACGGGGCGTAAAAATGTGCGGAAGTAAATTCCGCACGCAGCCCCTCATAAATCCACATTTACTTTAAGCCTATCAACAGACTTCTAGTCTGCTGTACAATACCTACTCAATTCCGGCCTGCATCAGGATAAACCTTGCAATTACCAGTTTTGATGCTTGCTTCTTGCTTCAATCTAGGGAGTCGGCCCCTTCTAGTTCACAAGCGTAAATTCGGGTACAGCCTACCCTAGTTTTTTGATTAACTTCCCCATATTGAGATAGTACAATCGCCGCATTTAAGTCACGGTCTATTGTTGTGCCTTTTCGGAGGACAATTATAGATGCGATCGTTTAATGTTAATACAGCAATGAATATGACCGCAATGATGACAAGTTTTAGACGATGGAAAGCACTGGTCAGCTAATACAACAGTTCCACCGTTGGTAACGATTTTGGTTGTCAATCGTTCCCTGAATTGTATGAAAAACTATTTTTGGAAATGTGTCAATGCAAGAGTCTTTTTTTGTAAGTATTTACCGGAAATTGCGAGGGATTTTAAGACTAGCAATCAGCTGCTGTAATATAATGTCAGGATAATTAGCGATCAAAAAACTTTGATAGTCCTGCATAGTAATGGTATAGAGGAAAAAGGAATACCTGGTACGGGAGCAAGATACTCCCACTGTCGTACCTCGTAACAAAAATAATAACAATGCAACACCATTAAAATGCACCACCACCTGAAATTTATAATGTGTAAATTAGACCTATTTCCCCTCTAACCGACACAGAAAAAGCTCCTTTCTAGCTCCTCACTCCTGACTCATTTCATTAATTGATAATGAATAATGAATAATTACCTCTGGTTAAAACCATCAGATTGAAAATAAGGAAATATCCTAGCACTTTTTTTCTCTTGAAATAGAAGGCAATAAAGCCGAATTGATTAATTATCAATTATCCATTGGTAAAATTACTGTTCAATACAAAATTATGGAGATATCTATTAGGAACTTCTCATTTTGTTATTGCTTGACTCAAAATCGGAATTACTGCCTGATTAAATACTTGTTCGGCAGTTAATTCTAATCCCTCAAATAAAGAATCTCTCAGTTGGGTATCTCCCATATAAGTTTGTAGCAGTGCATCTGAATAAAAAACCGTAATGTTCCTAGCTTGACTATCAACAACCCACACTCTTAATACTCCTGTATCTAAATAATCTTTAAGAGACTTTGAAGATTTTTATAATTCACTATAATCTTCTATAAAATTATTTTCCAATACAAAATTATTGAGATATCTATTATGAAAATAGGTGTTTTTGGTGGCTCTATAGATACTGAGGAAGATATTACAAATAAAGCTAGAAAGCTTGGAGAAGAAATTGCCAAAACAGGAAACACTATTATCACAGGAGCGTGCAAAGGTATACCTCTAGCTGCTGTTGAGGGTGCTAAAGCTGTGGGTGGATATTCAATCGGATTTTCTGGTGCCTATAGTCGGGAGCAACATATAGCAATTATGGGAACGGCTTTGGAATTATTATGATAGTCTTGTCTTAATTCCAAAAGAGTATAAATATAAGGAGATAAGAACATATTGTCTTAAATATAGGAATGTATCTTCTGTTGCAGAATGTGATGCAGCTATTATTATTGGAGGGCGATGGGGAACTATAAATGAGTTTTCAATTGCCTATGATATGGGAAAAATAATTGGAATTCTTTCTCATACAGGAGGTGCAACAGAATGTATAAAATTATTGATTGATTTTTTTCAAAAGAAAACAGATAGTCAAGTTATATTTGATAGCGACCCAGTTAGTTTAGTTAATCAAGTATGTCAAATTAGTAAGCATTCAGCTATTAGCTATTAGCGGTCAGCTTTGCCGACAGAATCCTACAAAAACAGCAATAAAACCTCAACCTTAAGGAGAGGATTGAAATGAATATAGCAATTATCGAACCGATGAGGTACACCTACGATCCCCCTAAATCCTCCTTCCTTCTTAAGGGGGGTTAGGGGAGATATATAGCAGTTTTCATGTTTTATAGAGTACAGAGATTTTGGTTTAAAGGAAGAAGGCTCATATTATCTAGGAGAGAAGGAAGAAGCAATGCAAGTCAACATGAGTGAAAACCGCTATAATATCTTTACCTCACAGATTAAAAAATTGCTATATTGACTTTAAAACTACCTTTTATAGTCAGATAAAATTTCTGAATAATAAAGCTTTGTATCGACAAAACTAAAACCAATAGCTTATAGTTGACGGCTGAATGTTTACTCAAATTATCACTGATTGTAAAAAATAAAAAAATATAATTATATGAATCTTTCAGAATACACAATTACTAATAAGGAATTAAATGTCTTTTTAAGAGACAAGAATAAACGATAATTTTACATGGGAGGATATACAATCAAGCATAAAAATATAGAAACAGAACAGGCTGTTATTTACAAGGGTGATATAACAAATACAGACACTCCATTATTGCTAAGGATTAATTCTGCTTGTTATACAAGCGATATTTTTGGTTGTCAAAGATGTGACTGTAATTGGCAACTGACAAAATCGATGGAAATGATTCATAAAGAAGGAAATGGAATGATTATATACCATTTTCACCATGAAGGTAGAGGTGCGGGTTGGACAAATAAATTGAAAAGTTATACACTCATGGATCAAGAAGCTTGTTCAACATTTGAAGCCTTTCAAAAATTAAATCTAATACCAGATCGAAGAACCTATTATTCAGCAATTTTAATTTTACAGGATTTAAACATTAAACAAGTAAAACTAATTTCCAATAATCCGAATAAAGAGAGGTTTTTAGAAGAAAATGGAATTAAGGTTAACCAAAGAATACCAATAATAAGTAAAAAAAGAGAATGGCGCAATTACTTAGTATCTAAAAAAGAGCAATTTGGTCATAAAATAGACATTTCTAGCAAAGAGAGAGTAGGAAGTAGGGAGTAGACAGGCTATTTTCTTCTCATTTCTGACTTTTTGTGGATCAATGAAAATATGCCTTTTTAAAAGAAATATATCAATCAATCTCTAAAAGCTATTCATTAATTGATAATGGATAATGGATAATTACCTCTGGTTAAAACCGATATGATTGAATCTAAGGAAATATTATTTCTTTTTTTTCTCCTTAATATAGAATCCGATTGAACACTCGTCATTGCGACGATAGGAAGCAATCTCGTGGGACTCCTGAGATTGCTTTCCTTACGGAATGCTGCGCAAACCTTCCACTCTGTTCCAGTCGCAATGACGCAGGCTATAGTAATTATCCAGATTTGATATAAAAGGAGAGGCTTTATACCTTGATTTTTTGGTAAAATCCTTAGTTGATTCTAGAATTAAATATCCCTGGGGAGCAGGAAATAACTGATGTATCTAGTGTGATAATTGATTTTATTTTCTATTATTTAAGATGTCTAATAGACATCTCGATAAAGTAAACAAGTCTTTGATTTAACATAAGTAATTGAAAGCAAGATAATTAAAGATATTTTACAAAAGTAGACTACAGAAACACAAATTTAAAAGTAAGGATAAATTATGAATTTTGCCGATCGCCTTATTGAAAAAATTACTAATACAAGTCATATTGTTGTTGGTATCGACCCCAATTTTGATTTGATGCCTACTTTTCTTATACCCGAACGGGATAATTCTATAGCTATTACCAACGCACTGTTTAATTTCTCAAAAATAGTTATTGATAATTCATACGATCTGATTCCTGCTGTCAAGTTTCAATCTGCATATTTTGAACAATTTGGAACCTTGGGTATTACAGCTCTATCAAAATCTATTGAATATGCTAAAAACAAAAATCTGTTGGTAATTCTAGATGCGAAAAGAGGTGATATTGGTTCTACATCACTAGCTTATGCTAAAGCATATTTAGAAGGTCAAACAACATTGAAAAACGGTTTGACTATAACTTCAGATATAACCGTTGATTGTATGACAATTAACCCTTTTTTAGGAGAAGACAGTTTACAGCCATTTGTAGAATCAGCTATCAACTTTAATAAGGGAATATTTATATTAGTAAAAACTTCTAATCCTGGTTTTAAATTGATTCAAGAGCGAGTAGTAAATGGAAAAAATATTTCTCAGTATTTAGCAGAACTTGTCAATAATTATAGTAAAGATAGCCTCGGAAAAAATGGTTATAGTTCTATAGGTGCTGTTGTTGGAGCGACATTTCCTTCAGAGGGAAATAATTTAAGAAAACTGATGCCTAATGCAATTATTTTAGCTCCAGGAGTTGGCAGTCAAGGTGGAACTATTGAAAACTTTTTAATAAGTTTTGGTCGGGAAATAAAAGGTGTAATAATACCTATCTCCAGAGCTATAACATATACTTCTGACCTAACTATATCTTTGGAAAAATATCAAACAATGATTAGAAAAAACGTCGAAAATTTTGTGAGTAATTTGGAGCAAATGAAAAATGCAGAAAAATAAATTACTAATCATATTAGGTGTGGCAGGAGTTTTAGGTTCCTTTCTTACTAATTGTGACGATCTAGATGCTGACATTTTCGGAATAGATATACATCAAACGACCAATAATAAAAATTTAAAATATTATTTTGATTGTGATTTTAAAGACAGAAACAAAATTCGAGAAACCATAGAAAAAATTCCTGTTGAAAAATATCAGAAACATCTTGTTGTTAGTTGTATAGGAACATTTGCAGAACCAACATTTAATTCTACTGTATTTGAAGAAGAAAAAATATATGAAAGTATTCAGGTTAATCTAATAGGAACTTCTCATTTTGTTATTGGTTTACTAAAAAAATGTTTGGCAAAAAATATTCAAAATAGAGTCGTTATAGTAGGTTCTGCAGCTGCTTATGTAGGCAGTAGAGATATAGGTTATGGAGTTGCAAAAGCAGGTCTTAATGGATTAGTTTTAAGTTTATCAAAATCCCTCTCTTCTAAAGAATCAGTAATTATAGGAATAAATCCAGGCATATTTGAATCAAAAATGTCAAAAGGAGTTTCTGTAGAAAGGCAAAATCAGGCTGTTGAAAGTACACATATTAAACGAAAAGGAAGAATTGAGGAAATTGCCAATTTTGTGAAATATGTTGCTTTTGATGCACCAGATTATCTGACCGGTTCTATATTAAATATCAATGGAGGTCAATATACCTAAACCTATTTAAGTTGCAATATTTTGGTGGCAATTAGGAGTCAGGAGTCAGGAGTCAGGAGTCAGAATTTTCTGATCTTTTCAGCTCAAATTAACTATTATAAAAATTGTCAAAACCAATGCGCGGATTAGTAAATGTGAAAAAGATAGCATAAATTATTATGTTAATGATTCAACTAGACAACATGAATCTGCAAAACAACAGGACTTACGCAGGCGACCTCAGAAACCCGGTTTTTCGTAGACATCTATTGTTCAAAACAATGATTTACCGTAGAAAACGGGTTTCTTTGCGTAAGTCCTAAACAATTTATTTATGATGTAGAATCATGTCTAAAGTAACTCCTAATTAGGGTTTGCTGAAAAAGTCTTTTTGGTAGGGGTAGGAGTCAGGAGGTAGGGACGTTGCATGCAACGTCCCTAGAGTAGGGGAGCCGTCGGATTGGCGAAGTACAGGATAAATGGGGAATTTAGAGGAGACTCGAGCTTGAATTATCCCTTGATTTTTCAGCCATGAGTCAACCTAAAATC
>JASJEE010000442.1 GCA_030064835.1 Microcoleaceae cyanobacterium MO_207.B10
GCATTTGGAGGATGAATTAAGATTGAAGTAGTGCCATAATTAAAAGTCTGGGTAAAAGCAGACATCATCAGCTAACTTTAACTATTTAGGTAAATATTTTATTGCTGTTACCAAAGCTCCTCTGTTAGCTCCGCATTCCGCAGGAAAAGATGCTAGCTGACCGCTAATAGCTGAATGCTTACAAAAATATTACAACTACAACCAAATTATTGCTAATAAAAACATTAAATTCAAATTATTTCTCAATTGACAAAGAATATTATCCTAAAAAAAATTACCGAATTATTAATAATTAATTAATTATTAATTATGGTTGAAAGCCGACCCTTTTAAGGGAAAAAAGCGGTCGATCTTCGGAGCTTCCCGTAGGGCGGGATGGCGATGCTTCAGAGCGGCTCTGAAAGAGCGAGTTTCCTTTCCCTCCGGGACACTTCCTGTTAGCGGAGCTTTGCGGAGCGCAAACGCCATATCCCATCGACCAAGAAAAGAAATAATATTTCCTGATATTCAATTCCGTAACGGTTTTAACCTTCTTGTAATTATCAATTATCCCTGATCAATTATCAATTAATGAAATCTAACTAACTATGAGTTCTCTCAAAAAGACCTATGTATTAAAACTGTACGTAGCTGGAAATACACCTAACTCAGTCAGGGCTTTAAAAACACTAAAAGATATTCTAGAACAAGAATTTCAGGGAGTTTATGCCCTAAAAGTTATAGATGTACTCAAAAATCCCCAGTTAGCAGAAGAAGACAAAATATTGGCCACTCCTACTTTATCTAAAATATTACCTCCACCTGTAAGAAAAATTATCGGCGATCTTTCAGACCGAGAAAAAGTATTAATCGGCTTAGATTTACTTTATGAAGAACTAAATGAAGACGAATTTAACCTTTGATACCAATTCGATAAATCTTTGACAAAAAAATTCTAGGTTTTAGGTTTTAGGTAGGGAATAAATCTTAATCAGATATCTATAGCTGTATTCAGTTTGGAAATTATCCAATTTATTTGTAACATTACCCCGCTCGATACCCGTCTGCACAGGTACAAGCTTTACCCCCGCCTCCGCGAGGCCATGGATTTTTTCACCCCTAGTAGAAACTTATGCTATGGTTCTAATTTGAATCAACTTTTTTATTTCGTGATCTAAATATTCAAGAAATCTGTTAGATTGAGACAGTTATAATACCCCGCATTCCTTAAAAGGAAGCAATCACCAAATTTTTCCCACATTGTTATTGTTAAAGATATGAATCAAAATAGTGAATCTGTTAAAAAAAGCGAAATAGAAAAAGTAGGAGTACAAAAAATTCGCACCATGATAGAGGGATTTGACGACATCAGTCATGGGGGTATGCCAGTTGGCAGGACAACATTAATTAGTGGTACATCTGGAACAGGCAAAACATTATTTTCTGCTCAATTTATTTATAATGGAATTACCTATTTTGATGAACCAGGAGTCTTTGTAACCTTTGAAGAATCTCCTGCCGATATTATTAAAAATGCTTATAGTTTTGGTTGGGATTTACAAAGCCTAGTTGACAATGGAAAACTTTTTATTTTAGACGCTTCTCCAGATCCAGAAGGGCAAGATATTGTGGGAAATTTTGACTTATCTGCCTTAATTGAAAGAATTCAATACGCTATTCGTAAATATAAAGCCAAAAGAGTTTCTATTGATTCAGTAACTGCAGTATTTCAGCAATACGACGCTGCTTCTGTAGTTAGAAGAGAAATATTTCGTTTAGTTGCACGACTTAAACAAGTCGGTGCAACTACCATTATGACAACAGAAAGAGTAGAAGAATATGGACCAGTAGCAAGATTTGGAGTAGAAGAATTTGTTTCTGATAATGTTGTCATAGTTCGTAACGTTCTCGAAGGTGAACGTAGACGTCGAACTATGGAAATATTAAAACTTAGAGGCACAACTCACATGAAAGGAGAATATCCTTTTACCATTACCAATGATGGTATAAATATATTCCCTCTAGGTGCAATGCGTCTAACTCAACGTTCTTCAAATGTTAGAGTTTCCTGTGGAGACAAAATTCTCGACCAAATGTGTGGCGGTGGTTTCTTCAAAGACTCTATTATTCTAGCAACTGGTGCTACTGGTACAGGTAAAACTTTATTAGTAAGTAAATTTTTAGAAAACGGTTGTATGAACAATGAACGGTCGATGCTTTTTGCTTACGAAGAGTCTCGTGCCCAGTTATTTCGTAACGCCTATTCCTGGGGAATAGATTTTGAAGAACTAGAAGAAAAAGGGTTATTAAGAATTCTTTGTAGCTACCCAGAATCAGCCGGAGTAGAAGACCACTTACAAATAATTAAATCAGAAATTGCTGATTTTAAACCATCTAGAATTGCTATAGACTCCCTTTCAGCTTTGGCAAGAGGAGTAAGTAATAATGCTTTTAGACAATTTGTAATAGGTGTAACTGGTTTTGCTAAACAAGAAGAAATTACAGGTTTCTTTACCAATACAACAGATCAGTTTATGGGGTCTCACTCAATTACAGATTCTCATATTTCTACAATTACAGATACTATTTTAATGTTGCAATATGTAGAAATTAGAGGAGAGATGTCCCGCGCCATTAACGTATTCAAAATGCGTGGTTCATGGCATGATAAAGGCATTCGTGAGTATGTAATCACTGCTAAGGGTCCAGAAATTAAAGATTCCTTCCGTAGTTATGAAAGAGTTATCAGTGGTTCTCCAACTCGGATTTCAGTTAACGAGAAAAGTGAACTGTCGAGAATTATTCAAGGTGTTCAAGACAAAACAACAGAAGACTGAAGACTAATTTCAGCTCCAGTTTCTTAATATTCAATTTAAAAAACGAGCACGGAGGGATTCGAACCCCCGACCCTCAGAACCGGAATCTGATGCTCTATCCACTGAGCTACGTGCCCTCACTCTCAATTAAGGATAGCACCTCTACTATCAAAGTTGCAATAGGCAAATTAGTATTTTTCTCAAATCACCATTTTTTATCTTTTTTTCAAACAATCTATAGCAATATGATTTAAGTCGTGAGATATTAGACACTTTTAGGGAATAGGGAACGGGGAACAGATAAAAGGAAACAGAGAAGAATCAAAAAATGTCTAAAAATGAATATGAGAACTGCTAGATTCTAGATTTTTAAGCAATACCTCAATTCTCACATCTGATGCGGTAATTGCTATACTTTCTTTGACTTACTACTACAATAATTGACAAAAAAAATATTTTAGTAACAAACTAATTAGTACAGAAATACAGCAGATTCCACTTTTGTAATGTACACCCATTGCCGGAATATTCCACCACTAGAGAAGTTTCAATATTAATATCTCTAATTCATATATAGCCTTTCCCAGACTAATCAGGTACAGCTATCTTTATTTCTATTGTATTTCTAGATGCGCTTTTCCCTAAAACCAAGCAATGATCATACCAAACCCAGTATAGGAATTGCTAGGCGAAACAAATAATGTTCACCTACCACCTACCACCTACCACCTACCACCTAAAACAACTAATTAGTGTACTTCATCAGTATGGGAATTGCTATACTTGGGAACTTGATGTATTAACTTCTCAATCAAATTATCAACTCAAACAAGAAACAAATTAATAAAAAATAATAGATTAATAGCCGAATAAAAAATTAGTTAGTTGGTATTAATCCCGACACCAAATTCAAATTATGGTGCGGGTTTTCAAGCAACAATCTGATCAAAAGTAAAATGTTCATCAAATCAAAGGAATTACAACATTATATTTAACTAATTCAATGCTTGAGATTCCTGCTTAACATGACCTGCCATAGTTGCTAACTGTAAACTCATCAAAGCATTCATATCTTCCAAATCATAATTTCTATTAGAAAAGATTACGCTCAACTTGTCTTCAGCAACTACAGTCAAAGAACCAGTTGTGAGAGCTTCTTGTACAACTTCACGAATCAAAATCATAAAACACCCCGATCTACGAAAATAATATGCCAATAAATTTATTCATAATTCTTCAAGAACTTTTGTAACTGTTATAACAGATTATTGACAAATAGTTTGGTAATGGCCTAGTGAAATTACTGAAATTTAAGAGAAAAGGCTTAGACAAAACAAGTATCTCAGATGGCTAATATCAGTAATCTCATCATAATTCAGCCAACTAAGTGAACCAAAAATCCCCTATGCTTGACTTAGGAGAGTGTCAATAAATACATATCAACCTAATACTCAATATAGCCTTACTTTAGAAATTGGCCAAACAAATAGATAGACAGCATGGAACTAACTCATCAAAACTTGCTTAAACAACTAGCATCCCTATCAGAAAATTTTCCGAATCTAGGTATTCGCCTATCTCTAGCCGCCAGAGAACTACAGAACACAGGAACTCCTCCCTCAGAAAACCTCATAGAAGAACTTAGGGCCTACTCCAGAAACTTTGCTGACCTCAAAGATCAAGGTCTAACATTAGCAAAGTCATCTCAAATTCCCACCGGGGCAATATCTTCCTTCCCAGAATTAGAAAACCTAATCAAAACCGTTACATCAAAAATAGAATCCCCAACCCATCAACAAGCCTTACATATTCTCAATCAAATTTTGGCGATCGCTCATCAAGAACAACCAGAATTTCCTCCCCTACAAACAGTCAAAGCACAAGCAAAAGAACTATATCAACTAATTTCTAACTCTCAAACAAAATTACCTGCTGAAGCTGAAGCTCTAATAGAAGGTACACATCCACTATCAGCAGTTTTAAAACTCATTCAACAAGGACAATATTTAGATGATGACCAATGGTTAAACTTAGAAGAAAAAGTGACTAATGCTTTTGGAAAAAAACTTATTGCACCTATATCTAGAAGAAAATTAACTATTTCCGAGACCTCACTACCAGAAAACTTCTCACCAAAAGCATCTGGAATTAAACTACCTGCACTCGAAGAACTTGATAAATCTCAACAATCTGTTAGTCAAGCCACCGATCAACCTAAATCAAATATAGAAAGTCTTCCCCCTCTAATAGTAGTACCCTCCGGTGGTGGAGAACCCAATCAAAAAATTATTGATGACCCAGATGTGATGATTTTAGAAGACCCCACACCTCCAGCACCTGTCGATGAAATTATTATTGTTCCTGGTTTCGAGCCACCTAAAAAGTCTCCTCCAACTAACAGACCAAATATTATGTTTGGAGATAGCACAAGTTCACGCAATTTGGTTAATCAAACACCAGGAGTTTCAGTAGGATTAAAAGTTTTAGTTCATATACAAAATGTAGGCGATCGCATTTTTGCCGCCCAGGAATATGCAGGTACTCGCGGCCAAGGTTTTCGCGTAGAAGCTTTTCAAATTAATATAGAACCTCCCATTCCCGGATTAAATCTTGAGTATATGGGTAATATTTCTGGAGTTGGTGATACTCCTTGGTTAGAAGCTGGAAAATTAGTAGGGGAACGTGGTAGAGTCCGGAGACTAGAGGGATTTGCAATTCGACTTACTGGTCCTACAGGTACTAATTATGATGTATTCTATACAGCTCATGTTCAAAATAGAGGAGATTTGCCAGTTTATTCAAATGGTGCATACTGCGGCACTCGCAATCAATCTCTAAGAGTAGAGGGAATCAAAGTTTGGATACAACCAAAAAGTAAATAATTAGGGTTTGCTGAGAAAAAGCAGAGTATGGGAATGGGAATCATGGGAAGTGTGGGGAGACAGAGAAATCAGCCCGATCAGATAGTGCAACTAAAACCGTATTCCTTGTTCCTGCTTATTCTTACTGTTTCAGGACTTACGCAAAATCCCTATATCTTGTAGGGGCGGTTTCCGTTCCGGAATGCTACGCAAACGCGAACCGTCCCTACGAGTGGTGTATAGTTTAATATTTTACTTAAATCCTGTCTTTGTAAAAAACATTTATCAAACATAAAAAGCGTCGGAAGGAAGTACGCAGCGCCCGTTTTAACGGCTGGCAGAATAACGACACGCGGGTTAAAACCCGGAGTCAAATTCTGCTATACTAGAGGAATAAGGAACAAGGTTTGTCGCTATGACAAGAGCGCTAGTGCGGTGAAATTCCGGTGGACAGGAGACGGGGAATTGATTTCCTACGACGGCTGAAAGCAAGCAGGCAGCTAGAGCAGGGATTTATTGATCCAAAATATTGAGTAAAACCACTCGTGAAAGCTATAAAAAAGTAGGCCCACAGCTAAATTTTTGATTTACGCCGAGGAGTTTAGAAGTCTGTTGACAGGCTTGAAGCAAATGTGGATTTATCCCATTTGTGGTGGATT
>JASJEE010000055.1 GCA_030064835.1 Microcoleaceae cyanobacterium MO_207.B10
TCAGAACGAATATACAATGGATAAAGAAAAAATACGCTAATAAATAAGATTGGGTCAACTACTGCCATCCTTACAACATTTTCTAGCACTGGCGGATAATCTATTAGATTAATAAATCGGGATTTTACTTGGTCTAGGAGTTGTTTTTCTAAATCAGTAAGTTCTGGTAAATTATATTGCCATTCCCGGAAAAATTCCTCGTCTTGGTTTTGTTGAAGTCCTAAGTTATCAATAAGGTAGCGGATGTTTATGTCTTTAGCTGGAATAGTTTTACTCATAATTTTCAAGGAAATTTTATTGCAAATTATTTTATGCTTTCAAACAAAAAACTAGGTTTAGTGATAAAAAAATTTTTGTTTGTAGTTGGGCTTTAGCCCTATCTTATAGTTCGGGCTAAAGCCCAACTACGAGCTTTAATTATATACTTACTAGCTAGACAAAAATAGGGGCTTGATACCCAAGCCCCTACTCTTTTTGTGGCGATCGCTTAACGAATCAAGTCAAAAGATGTATCGTTAACACCTAGCTCCATGCTTCCACGATCTAACTCATCTAGGATAGTATTAACGATCCAGTTGAGTAGATTGAATGCTCCTTTATATCCTAAGATAGAATAACGGTGCTGGTGGTGACGGTCGAAGATAGGATAGCCGATGCGTACTAATGGAGTTCCAGTATCACGTTGTAGGAACTTACCATAGGAGTTACCAATTAACAAGTCAACTGGCTCAGTATCCAACAATGAACGTAAGTGCCATAAGTCCTTACCGATCCAAACTGTAGCTTCTTGACCATTAGGATCTGCTGCTAATAATGCTTTAGCTTCTTCTTCAAAGCCTTGAACATTTCCATTAGTCACAACAACGTGAACAGGCTGCATACCTAACTCTAGAGTGAAGTTCAACAAACCTAATACATGGTCAGGATCGCCGTAGATAGCAATGCGCTTACCGTGTAACCAAGCTTGAGAGTCAGTGATAGCGTCAACTGCACGACCACGCTCAATTTCTAGCTCTTCAGGAATAGCCTTACCAGTTAATTCAGACAATCCCATTAAGAACTCATCAGTACCACGGATACCGATAGGACGATAAGTCAATGTTGTTTGACCACCTTCTTGCTCTAGGTACTCTAGAGTCTTAGGAGTGGAATACTTCTGGAAGGAGATAGTAGCCTTAGCATTGATGGAATCAGCACCTTCTTCTAGAGTTGTACCACCATTGTACATCTTGAATTCGCCTAAGTTAGGAGAATCAAAGCTCTCAGCGTTGTCAGCTAAAATAGTGCTAGGAACATCCATTACAGATAAAATGTCCTTCAAATCACGGATGTTGCCAATGTAAGGGTCAAAACCAGGGATGAAGTTGACTTTACCGTTAGTAACTCCCTTCTTCTTACCTTCAGTAAGAGCTACCAAGATGCCTTTGAGCATATTGTCATAGCCTGTGATGTGAGAACCAACAAAGCTAGGAGTATGAGCATAAGGAACTGGGAAATCTTGAGGAACAGCACCTTCATTCTTGGAAGTAGTGATGAATGAACCTAAGTCATCTCCAATTACTTCTGCCATACAAGTTGTGCAGAGAGCAATCATTTTAGGCTTGTACAAACTGTAAGAGTTTTTCAAACCATCAACCATGTTCTTGAGACCACCGAATACCGCAGCATCTTCAGTCATAGAAGAGGAAACAGCTTGGAATGGCTCTTTGTAGTTACGAGTTAAGTGAGAACGGAAGTAAGCAACACAACCTTGAGAACCATGTACAAAAGGTAGAGTTCCTTCAAAACCTGCAGCTGCAAAGATTGCACCTAAAGGCTGACAAGCTTTAGCAGGGTTGATAGTTAGAGCTTCACGAGCAAAGTTCTTTTCACGATATTCCCAAGTTTTTGTCCACTCACGAACTTTTTCTACTTCTTCCTTGGAAGGACCGCCTTCAAATTCTCTCTTCCGCTCGAACATTTCTTGGTATTCTGGTTCTTGGAAGAGTTGAAAATGGTCTTTGATTTTGTCTACATTCTGACTCATGGTGTTTATTCCTCTATGGTTTAGGGATTTACAATTTTTGGAAGGAAGAGGGAAAAAGGAAATTAATTACAACTTTTAAACCCTCAATTCCTCAAATTTTGTTTATTTATTGGGGATGCTGTAGTGATAGCATAACCCCATTTCCTAAAAGCCAAAGCCAAGATTTATACTTCTGACTTCAAACTTCTGTACGGGTAATTCATGTGTACGGGTAATTCATGAATTACCCCTACTGACTTCTACTAGCTAGCTTGCTTCCAAGGAGCCTTAATTAGGTTCCAAGTTGGGCTGTTGAGAGCTAGATCCATGTCACGAGCGAAGATAGCGAATCCGTCATAACCGTGATAAGGACCAGAATAATCCCAGGAGTGCATTTGACGGAAAGGCATACCCATCTTCTGGAATACATACTTCTCTTTAATACCAGAAGCAATTAAGTCTGGCTTTAATTTCTTAGCAAATTCTTCAAATTCGTAGCCACTAACGTCATCGTAGATTAGAGTACCTTCTTGAGCATACTCAGCAGTACGCTTGTAGTCATCACCGTGACCGAATTCATAACCAGTACCGATAACTTCCATTCCTAAATCGTCGAAAGCAGGAATAACGTGACGTGGACGTAAACCACCAACCATCATCATTACTTTCTTGCCTTCTAAACGAGGACGATACTTAGCTACTATTGCATCAGCTTGTTCCTGATACCGAGCAATTACTTTTTCTGTGTTTTCTTTGATTGTATCGTCGAAGTAAGAAGCAATCTTCCGTAGAGACTTAGCGATTTGAGTAGGACCAAAGAAGTTGAACTCAGTCCAAGGTATACCATACTCTTCTTCCATGTAACGGCAGATGTAGTTCATGGAACGGTAGCAGTGGATGAGGTTTAAGTTCACCCTGGGAGCCATGAATACTTCGTTATAAGTACCGTCACCTGTTGCTTGGCTAACTACTCTTAGACCAATTTCATCTAATAATAGACGAGAACTCCAACCGTCACCACCGATGTTGTAGTCAGCGATTAAGGATACGTCATAAGGAGTAGTTTCAAAGCCGATCTCTTCGTTAGTTACTTCAGCAGAAGGCTCATATACCCAGTCACGAACTGTGTCGTTAGCGATGTGGTGACCTAATGACTGAGAAACTCCACGGAAACCTTCGCAACGTACTGGAACAACTGGCTTATTGAGTTCTTTAGCAGCTTTTCTAGCTACTGCTTCGATGTCATCACCGATTAGACCTACTGGACACTCAGATTCAATTGTGATACCAGCATTTAGAGGGAATAGGTCTTCGATTTCGTTCATGATTTTGGCGAGTTTCTTATCTCCACCAAAAACGATGTCTCTTTCTTGGAAATCGGAAGTAAATTGCATTGTACCGAAAGTATCAACACCAGTTACACCGTTGTAGTAGTTACGACGACCTGCCCAGGAGTAGTAACCGCAACCAACTGGACCGTGACTGATGTGAACCATGTCCTTAACAGGACCCCAAACCACACCTTTTGCTCCAGCAAATGCACAACCACGAGTTGTCATTACACCAGGAACTGATTTAACATTAGACTTAACGCCACAGTCAGATCCTTTTTCGTCGATTACATTGAGGTGCTTTTTCCGTCTCTTAGCAGCTTTCTCAGGATAAGCTTCTAATACCTCTTCAATTAACTTTTTGTTCTGTTCGATTTTTTCAGATGTCATGTTACATATCTCCTTTCGGATATTTGAAGATTTTGGTGTTTGAGATTTGTATTAGTGAGGGCAGGTGACTTTTGACTATCTGCAAAACCTGCCCCTACAAATTTGATTAATACAAGACTCACCACTTACTTGTGTCTTGAGATGGGGTGCGCTTTGCACACCCCTACTTTTGTGCTAGAAGATTTTAAGCTTATTTAGCTGCTTTTAAAGCTGCATCTTGCTCTGCGATTTGCTTCTGACGATCTTCTTCGTCTCCTAATAGACCGAACTCAATTAACAACTCTTCTAATTCATCCATTTCTAGAGGAGTAGGAATAGTTAGTTTGTCGTTGTTGATGATCTTCTCAGCTAATGTATTGTACTCTTGAGCTTGGTTATCTTCTGGAGCATACTGCTCAACAGTCATACGACGGATTTCAGCGCGTTGTACAACGTTGTCGCGAGGTACAAAGTGAATCATTTGAGTGTTCAAACGAGATGCTAAGTTCTCAATTAACTCAATTTCACGGTCAACTTTACGGCTGTTGCAGATTAAACCACCTAAACGTACACCACCAGCATGAGCATACTTAAGAACACCACGAGCGATGTTGTTAGCAGCGTACATTGCCATCATTTCACCGGAACATACGATGTAGATTTCTTGAGCTTTGTTTTCACGGATAGGCATTGCAAATCCACCGCAAACAACGTCACCTAGTACGTCATAACTTACGAAATCTAGATCGGTATAAGCACCTTCTTCTTCTAGGAAGTTGATAGCAGTGATAATACCACGACCTGCACAACCAACTCCAGGCTCAGGACCACCAGACTCAACGCAACGGATGCCTGCGAAACCATCTTTCAATACTTCGTCTAGTTCTACGTCTTCAACTGCTCCGCGCTCTGCAGCAACGTGAAGTACAGTAGTTTGAGCTTTAGCGTTTAAGATTAAACGAGTAGAGTCAGCTTTAGGGTCACAACCTACGATCATGATTCTTTGACCGTGACGGTTAGCCATTGCAGCTAGAGTATTCTGGGAAGTAGTGGACTTACCGATACCGCCTTTTCCGTAAAATGCAATCTGACGCATGATAGATTTTCTCCGTTTTGTTAGTGTTTGACTAGAATGTGAATGAATGCAATATTTATGCTGTAAGGCTTTCCTTAGAGTTTGTGTTTGAGTTCTAGCTGCTATCGTCTAGGGCTTTTTGCTTTACAGCATCACACTCATTAGTTTTGTTCATGTAAGAACAGTGTGTATTTAGCAGCAACATTGAGTGCCCGGAGGCGCTCGCCCTAACCGTTGAGCAGGTATGACCTGCTTGTATATAATTTTCATTAATGCACCCGTTGTTATTTGTCTTTGTCTAAAATTAGTAGATGATTTAGTAGATACTTATACAGCTTCTACTACAATGCTTTCACTCACGCGCTCTTTCAAAGTAGCTTCAATCGCACCTTTTAGCGTTACTAATACGCTGCTGCAAGAACCGCACGCTCCCTTGAGTTGCACTTGCACGCGATCTCCATCTACGTCGTACAGCTCAACATCTCCTCCATCTTCCGCGAGAACTGGTCTCACTTCTTGTTCTAATACTTGTTGAATTAATGTGATTTTTTGTAGAGTTGTTAGTTTACCAGTTGGCTTGGTTGTTGTAGATACTTCTTGTTCTGTAGCTGTTGGTGTTTCATAAACTACTGATGCGATTAAATCGTCAATATCTGCTAAACAAGAACCGCAACCGCCACCTGCTTTTACATAGTTTGTTACTTCTTCTGCAGTTTTTAAGTTGTTTTCCCTGATTACTCGCTTAATCTTATTTTCAGTAATCGCGAAACAACTACAAACTAATGCTCCTTCGTGGTCTTCTTCGTGAACTTCTACTTCAATACCTTTGTATTTGAATATTGCTGCTTCTAATGCTTCCTCACCCATCACTGAACAGTGCATTTTTTCTTCTGGCAGCCCTCCCAGGTATGCAGCGATGTCCTGGTTTTTAATATTCATGGCTTCGTCTATGGTTTTGCCTTTGAGCATTGCTGTTAGGGCAGAAGATGAAGCTATCGCACTAGCACAGCCAAAGGTTTGAAATTTTGCATCTAAGATTTTACCGGAGGCTTCATTTACTTTGAGGTGTAGGCTTAGAGCATCTCCACACGCTATACTTCCTACCTCTCCGCTAACTACCTTTTCCCCTTCTTTTTGATCTGTAATGGTTCCTTGATTTTCGGGGTTGTAGAACAAGTCCATTACTTTTTCAGTATATTCCCACATAGCCGTTATTGTTTAGAACACCCTAGTTTTTGCTGATGAAAAATACGATATTTTTCTTGACTGTTACTACCCAGTTAGTAGAGCAATAACTTGCTAATTTGAAGAGGTGGGGTAAACTTGATATTATTAGTATTACACATTTTTGATAATCAAGCAACCCTTTTTTTCTTCAATTTTCAACTTTCAAGTAATTGGCTTTTACAAATATTCACCTTCCCCTAGAAATCATATTTTTTTATATTCTAGGTTGGAGATTTTTTTCTGTTAATCCTGCTACAATTGTTTAAGTTATCAGCGTGAAGTATGCCTCTCTTGAACCTATATAATTATTGTGGCGGAATTAACTGAGTCTTTCTGTTATTTTCGCTACAAAATGCAGCGTAAACAAACGTGTACCAATCCTTAAAACATTGTGAACTTTAAGATTGCGCAGTTGCTTCTTGTCGTTCTTGCAACCAATTAGCTTGATCATTCTTGAAAGGTGATAACGCCCGCAGACGTTCCACAACAGTCGGCATTACTGCTAACACTTCCTCAACTTCTTGGCGAGTTGTGTAACGTGATAAAGAGAAACGAATCGAACCATGCAAAATAGTGTAAGGCAGACCCATTGCTCGTAAAACATGAGACGGTTCCAGAGAACCAGAGGTACAAGCAGAACCAGAAGAAGCACAAATACCATAATGGTTCAAATGCAGCAATATCGCTTCTCCCTCAATATACTTGAAGCCAATATTAGTAGTATTTGGCAATCTTTGAGTCGGATGACCATTAACAGCACAATCAGGGATAGCAGCCAAAATACTATTTTCCAAATAATCCCGCAGTTCTCTTTCCTGGTCAATATCTGCTAAATGCTCCTTCGCCAATTCACAAGCTTTACCCAGAGCAATAATACCAGGTACATTTTCCGTACCACCACGGCGACCCCGTTCTTGATGTCCCCCAACTAATAATGGACGGAACCGAGTACCACGGCGCACATATAAAGCACCAATACCCTTGGGCGCGTGCAACTTGTGACCGGAAATAGCCAGCATATCTACAGTGCTAGTCTTCATATCCAGGGGTATTTTCCCTGCTACTTGTACTGCATCCACATGGAACAGCGCACCATATTCTTTAGCCATTTTCCCAATTTCCTCAATTGGGAAAACTACACCTGTTTCATTATTGGCGTACATAATCGAAACTAGGGCAGTATCACCTGTTAAAGCAGCCTCAAGTTCGACTAAATCAAGCATTCCCTGGCTATCTACAGACAGATAAGTAACTGTATAACCCTGCTTTTCCAAATGCTTGCACAAATTCAAGACGGCAGGATGTTCAACCTGAGTAGTAATAATATGCCGTTTATTTGGTTGAGCTGTGAGGGCGGCCCGAATGGCAGCATTATCACCCTCAGTCCCACAACTGGTAAAAATAATTTCCGTATCTTCAGCACCTAGTAAAGCAGCAACTTGCGATCGCGCCTTTCTTACAGCTTTACCGACTTGTCCACCGAAAGTGTGCATACTAGAAGGATTACCATAAAACTGACTCAGGTAAGGCAGCATTTCCTCTAGAACTGCGTCATCCACTTTAGTGGTAGCATTATTATCGAGATAAATGGTCTGTTGCATAACTAACGAAATACTTGAGGTGACATTTTAGGTAATAACCAGTACAGATAGCACGGCATAAATCAACCAAGTTCTAACTATTAAACTTTTAGTTTGTAACTTCCGCCTAGCTGTACTAGCTTCTATGTGTTGCAAATTGAAGCTTGAAGTTGCTTTGACAATTTCTGGGAGTAGAGTTCAAACCATTTTAGCCAGTAACTTCCCTGCTTGGCCTCATTCATTTGAGAGACCAACTTGTTATAAGTAACAAACCATGAATCCCAATAATCTGTCGGTGCTATTTGTTGCAAAGCGTAATTAGTTGGACAACTTGCTGCACATTGAGGAACGCTATAGAAACCAACACAGTTGTTACAAAGATTTTGATTAATTTCATAGCTTGCTCCGTTCCAACTAATTGCACCAGTGGGGCATTGGGAAACGCATTGATGGCAGGAAATACATTTGCTAGTAATGGTGTAACTCATTGTCTATACTCCTTGTAATTCTTCTACGAGTTGTTTGTAATACTCTAAAGCAACTGTTTCAATTACGTCGTAGGCTTCTATTACCTCTAGTCCTGCGTTGAGTACCTTTTCTTTAGGACTATCACCTATTTTAGAAACCAAGACAGCCTTGCAATCAGAAATTGCTTTGATAATATTCTCTAGACTTCCTTCTTCACCATAACCACCTTGACAATAGTGATCGATTTTGCGGTGAGCAATAAACCGAGCTGTAACACCATTCACTTCATAAATCATGAATTCTTTAGCATGACCGAAGTGTTGATTCACTAATCCATTACCCTTACTTGCGACTGCTAGTAGTATAGGAGGTCCAGCTTCAGCAACTTTTTCTGCTTTCTGAGTTTCAGCCTTAGCTTTTGCTAAATTATTGCGGAAACCTTCAATACCAGCATGGAATTCTTTACGCTTTTCGAGGTCATATTCTGGTGTCATCTGCATGATGGCATCTTTTGTGAATTCCTTACTCCGGTCTTCACCTAAGAGGCCAACTGCATCTGCACGACATTGACGACAGTGGCGCATCATTTTCATACCACCAACATCACATTTGTCCTGCAATGTTTTTAATTCTTCAGTAGTAGGCCCACGTTGACCAGTTAATCCAAAGTGAGTACCATGTTCTGGTGAAGAAATCAGGGGCATAATATTGTGAATGAATGCGCCCTTAGAACGAACTACTCTGTTGACTTCTTCTAAGTGTTCGTCGTTAATTCCTGGAATCATCACTGAGTTAACTTTGCAGAGAATATCAGCTTCTCTGAGCAAGTCCAAAGACTCCATTTGTCTTTGATGCAGAATTTTGACTCCTTCAATTCCCCGATAACGCTTCCTCTGATAATGAACCCAAGGATAAATCTTTACCCCGATTTCAGGGTCAACCATATTAATCGTTATGGTAACGTGGTCAATGTTGAGTGCTTTGAGCCGATCTATATGATCGGGTAAAGCTAGACCATTAGTTGACAGGCAAAGCTTGATATCTGGTGCTTTTTCGGCTACAAGCTCAAATGTGCGGAATGTTTTCTCTGGGTTCGCTAATGGGTCTCCTGGTCCAGCAATTCCCATTACTGTCATTTGAGGAATTTTTCCGGCAATTACTAGGGCCTTATGAGCTGCTTCTTCAGGAGTTAGCAGTTCACTAACTACGCCTGGACGACTTTCGTTGGCACAATCGTATTTACGGTTACAGTAATTACATTGAATATTGCAAGCTGGTGCAACCGGAGCGTGCATCCTAGCATAATGATGATGTGCTTCTTGGCTATAGCAAGGATGGTTGGCAATACGCTCTTGGATACTAGGGGCGAGTTCCTGGTCGGTAGTAGTCGTTCCGCAACCCTTTGAAACGCAGCCTCCTTTTTTCTTTTCTGCACTCGCCGTTGTGTTTGCGAAGCTGTCTGTTGCTTGGGAAGATAGTTCTGTTGGCTGTAACATCTAAATTTCCACTATTGTTGTACTAGCTATCGCCGTGGGTGACGGATTTTATCGCGTCGATGCACTTTATTCCTGAGATGAACATTGGCTTTGTTTTGTCTGCGGATTAGGTGTCCGGCGTTATAGTCTTTATATCAGTGGCCATTTAACTGCTATTTTCAGCCTATGCGATCAGTATTTATTATGATTATTACTTTTGTACTCAAATGCTGCTATCTTATGCTATTAGGGCATCTAAATTTTTTTTTAGGGGTATAGGTACTTGTATTTCTTAAGTGGGGTACAAGTATTTATAGGGTGAGAGTCCGGGAAATTACGTACTCATCCTCTAATCTAATATAGCTATTGATTATAGCGTTTTTCAACTGTGTTTTTTTAGTCTTTTAATCCTGTACTCATACACCACTTATTCGCTCTAATAAATCAATCTTTAAATACTGTATCCAATGTAGCTGTTTTTTGCAAGGGGGGTATATATTTTTTTTATTTTTCAGCATTTTCTCTATAAGTAACTATAAGTAAGAGCTTTAAGTCTTTTAGCGGAACAAACTAAACCATAAAGTAATCTAAACTAGAGGTATGGGTTTAAAGATCACTAATTTGCTTAAGAATTTGATCGATTCAAATATTTGTCTTATGTAGCTAATTTAGCAGTTTTTTCTGTATTAAGTAGATAACTTTTAATTTTTTCTTTAACTTTTTCACAATAGTTATAAGTTAAACTATTGTTGAGTACAAGTTTCAATTTGAGAAAAAACCGGACTAAAAATCTTCTAACCTGCTGAAACAGTACAATAGGTCTTGAGTACATAAATGCTAGTGCCTTGTTCCGTAAATACTCGTACCATACTTAAAAAATACTAGTACCTATACCCCAAAGTATCTTTCAAGTCTAACCAGGTCATGGGTTCAGGCTCTTGAGTACAAATTTAATATATCTAATAAACACTGACGGCCGTAGTTAAAAAAGTAGTTTGCAAGCCGCTTGATATAAACATTTAAAAGCAAACATACTTGTCAAATACTGAGCCCTATTTTGACCCATGACCACTTTTCTTACTGGCAATACTTGCAAGTTACCTAAAACAACTCATACTGCTAAAATTAAACAATCCCAAAACAATTTCGTAGGGGAAGTTAAATTACACGCAGATACTAGAGTTTCTCAGCAAAATATC
This sequence comes from Microcoleaceae cyanobacterium MO_207.B10, assembly GCA_030064835.1. GTDB lineage: Bacteria > Cyanobacteriota > Cyanobacteriia > Cyanobacteriales > Microcoleaceae > JASJEE01. The sequence continues at coordinate 10,730 of JASJEE010000055.1, forward strand.
CAAATAGAGTCTGAGAAATACCTATCTTCAACTCGTATTTATAGATTTTGGTATAGATATTTTGCTCTTCCTGAACTAAAAGCAATCTCAACAGACTTTAAGATGATTTTTGAGCGAGACCCAGCAGCTCGTAATTGGATAGAGGTACTCTGTTGTTATCCTGGTTTACACGCTTTAGTTTTACATCGTCTTGCTCATTGGTTGCATCGTCATGGAGTTCCTTTAATTCCGCGTTTGATTTCTAATTTTGGACGCTTTTTGACAGGTATAGACATTCATCCCGGCGCTAAAATTGGACAGGGAGTATTCATTGACCACGGCATGGGAGTGGTTATTGGTGAAACAGCAATTGTCGGAGACTATTCATTAATCTATCAAGGTGTCACCCTTGGTGGTACAGGAAAAGAAATTGGTAAGCGTCATCCCACTATTGGCAAAAGTGTTGTAGTTGGTGCTGGAGCCAAGGTACTAGGGAATATCAATATCGGTGATAATGTTCGCATCGGTGCTGGTTCTATAGTATTACGTCACGTACCTGCTGACTGCACTGTTGTAGGAATACCAGGTCGCATTGTTTCTAAATCTGGTGAACGAGTCGGGCCACTTGAACATGGACAGTTACCAGATACACAAGCTGCTGTAACTCGCGCTTTAATCGACAGAATTGAGCAGCTCGAACAACAATTGCAAACTTTTATGGCAGAAGGCACAAGGAAAGGCAACGATGTTTACCAATAATACTCCTGACCCCCAAGATTTTATCACATTTGTAAGTGTTTCCAGAATTGATCGTTGGTTAATTCATAGCCGCTTACAAGAGCTAATGATTAACAGTTGGTGTCCTACTACCGGTGAATTATTAGTAAAAATCAATAGTTGCATTGATGCTATTCTTCTCCGCAGCACTGTTAAGCAACTTGTCGCTCCTCGTGAAGAGTTAGTGGACTGGCTAGAAAGATGCTGGCAAACGGAAGTTTTTACTAAAAATAATTGTTGATTAGATGAGTAATTCCAATTGGTAATAGGTAAGGGAAAATTTCCTTCCTTACCTATTATTCGTAGTTTATGGTAAAAAGATTATGACTATGGATGGCGATCAGAAAAATAAACAATTTCTGAATTTTTTACAGGAAGAATTAGCTATTTCTGCCGCTTCAATTTCTGTAGCACGGAAACACAGTGAGGCTAATTGTGGCCCTTTACCTATGATTCTTTGGCAGTTTGGCATGATTTCTCTGAACCAACTTCAGCAAATTTTTGATTGGTTAGAGTCTTATAACCACAGCACTCTCTGCTACAATAAGTCGGCTAGCTAAAAAGGTGAATTATAAAATTTATCTAAAAAAATACTGACTTCTTGTCAAACTAAACTTTAATAGTGGCAAATACTTAAGTATTAATTTAAGTACATTTTGGCTAAAATACAGATTAAATCAACAGGTTATTTTACTTAATTAATATCTACATTATCAAAAATGTAGGAATATTTTAGGGCTGCATTTACATTTATTGATTGATTAAGTTAATTAATTATTTAACTGGGAAGTGAATTGAAAAAAATCTTATAACTTTGCTTCCAACTTCCATTTTATATAAACTCAATCTTGTTAATATTCAAGTATTTATCTAAATAAAAATAGGTATAGAAAAAAGAGTATAGAAATGAAAAAAATTAAAATAAATCAGATAAAACTCCGAGATAGTGAACTGGTAACAGATACAGGTTTTACTATATAAAATAAAGTAGCGATCGCTTCATTTTTTCACCAAATTTTTGTGTAAAACTTTAGAAGTTGGTATTCTATTACTGAAGTCAAATCAAAATTGATGACAGTACAAATAAAGCTCAGTTTAACTGTAGAAGAATTACTAGATTTAGTTGATAAGAGAGAGGGAATTACATGAAAGTAGATGAAATCATAGAATTAGACGGACCCCCTGCATTTGAACTGGAAGAAAAAGTCAGGGTTCGCAAAGTGGTTCGTAATGATGGTACCTTCCCAGGAATGAATAGAGGTGATATTATTTTGAAAGGGGGAGAAGTCGGTTACATTTGTGGAATTGGCACTTTCTTACAGAAATTTTATATTTACTCTGTGCATTTTATTAAAGAAGGAAAGATTGTCGGTTGTCGTCGAAATGAAATAGAACTTGTAGAGGAAAATTAATGAAAGTAATACTACGCAACAATGCTGACGGAAAGTTGGAAGTTTATGTTGCTAAAAAAGATTTAGAAGAGGTCGTTGTTTCTCAAGAAATTGATGGAGAAAGTAAGATTTTAACTTTAACAAATGGTTGGCGGTTATCTATTCCTAAAGACCAACCAGAAAAGTTACCTCTGACAATAGATGCGAAGCGGTTAGAAGACGACGACTAAAGTTTTTTTTTCCATAGTTACTCCTTATTAGCAAGCCACTTTACAGGATTTTTATCTTGTTTGGTGGTTTTTTTTGGTAGGGAAAAGGGAATAGGGAACGGGGAAAAGAAAAGTTATACTAATTTCATAAAATATCGCTAAAGTGTGTTTGTTTTTACGACTCAGGAGTCAGGAGTCAGGAGTCAGGAGGGAAGAGAATTTAGATGAAGATGAAAGATTTTTTTATACCGAATTAAGCGGATTTAATATGATTTATAAAGAAAATCTAATTTCAACTTAGTCCCACTCAAATTAGCTTTTATTATTGACTATATCTGAGTCAAATTGTAACAAATGAGATGAAAATAATGATCCAAAAGTTAATCCCCACCCACCATTGGGCGATCTATTTTGTCTCTGCTTATATTGTTTATGATATCTACTACTGAGCTATTCCATAGCCCGTATAAGGACGTTTATAAGTTGGATGTAAACCGATAATAATATCCTCTTTTGGTATCCCCATCTCCACCAAATCTTGTGCTAGATCGACTTCTGTCATATTTCTCTGAATCCAAATTTTGCCATCTTTAATATCTAAATGGATAAAACAGTTATAAATTCGTTTTAGTCTATTCCAGCCTATTTCTAGCAGTTGATAATGGTCATTTTCTGTATCAAAAATAAGTTGATACTCAATTTCTGAATCAGAATTATTCACTTCTAGACTGGTATGATTATTCAATAGTTGGCGGATTAGTAATCGATACTTTTCTAATTTTTCCATTCGATAATTACCTCCTCAGTAGGGTCGTAGATGAGCAATTTGACTTGATAAAATTTGACTGCTTCTTGAGTGAATTTTTCCTGAAAGAAGGATTCAAATGTATCAACAGGAACTGCTAGATAAAGTGTTCTGTCTGATTCACTCATTTGCAATGCTAGGCGATAATTTAAAAATTGACCTAGTGCAATATGAAAATCTGTAATTGCTGAAGTATTAAGAAAACTTTTTATTTCAACTGCTATTTTACGTTCTGCTTTTTGAGCTGCTATAATTTTCTCTGCTGCTAAGTCTACCTCAAGCTTAACTCCCTCAATTTTGATTTTTAGGGGATCTGCTGTGATAACCCAATCATCTTTTAGGAGTCCTTGTTTTACAGCATTATGGAATAAGTCTTTGGCAGCCATTACTTTTTCTACTTTCAAGCTTCAACTCTTAACAAAAAATCCCACAAACGATGAGCCATTTCTAATTTACTACAAGACTCAATTTCTAACCGTCGCCCCTCAGCATCCAGAAAAACTGCCTCATTCATATCGCTACCAAAACCAGCTCCCGCTTTATCTATAGGGTTGGCAACAATAATATCTAATTTTTTCGCCCCTAACTTCTCTAAAGCAGGAGTGACAATATCCCCAGTTTGAGCAGCAAAACCAATTAAACGTTGATGCGGTTGTTTGAGTTTTCCTAACTCAGCCACAATATCTGGCACGGGTGCTAACGGTAATGAATTTGGTAGCGATCGCTTGGGTAATTTCTGGGGACTATATTCAGCAGGTTTAACATCCGCTACTGCTGCTGCCATCACAACTATATCTGCTTCTGGAAAGTTCTCTAACATTGCCTTTTGCATTTCAGTCGCACTCACTACGGCAACTTCTTTTATCCCACCCAATGACAACTCCCCTACAATACTATGCACCAAAGTCACATTTGCTCCGCGATGGAGAGCAGCTTCAGCTAATGCTATTCCCATTTTTCCTGTAGAGGGATTACCAATAAACCGCACTGGGTCTAAATGTTCCCGCGTGCCACCAGCGCTAATTAATATTCGCTTACCTGCTAAATCTTTTTTGCCTGTAGTATTTAATAAAGATTCTATATTTCTGACTATTTCCCTCGGTTCGGCCATTCGCCCTTGACCGATGCGATCGCAAGCCAATACACCTCCACCAGGATTTATACCATAGTATCGTCTATCTGTCAAGACTTTTTTCCAATTTCGTTGGACTGTCAGTTGTTCCCACATATCAGTATTCATTGCGGGGGCTAACAAAATGGGGCAACGAGAAGCCAATAGAGTATTAGTCAGCAAATTATCAGCAAAACCGTGGGCTAACTTTGCCAAAGTATTAGCAGTAAGAGGAGCAATAACCATGATTTCCGCCCACTCCCCTAACTGAATATGTAGGGGACGACCGTGGGTAGGTTGCCAAAAATCTCGGTCTGTATATGCGGGATGACGACAGAGAGTAGCCAAAGTTAAAGGTGTAATAAACTTTTCTGCCGACTCTGTAAGAATTACTCGTACTTCCACTCCAGCTTTTGCTAAAGTAGAAACTACTTCGCATACTTTATAAGCTGCAATACCACCACAGATACTAATTAAAACTCTTCTGCCCATAGGAATATCTAAGCCTACTTTCAATCGTTTTTTTTAGTTAATTGTAGATTGTTTTTATCCCCTACATTTAGCTTAAATTTTAACAGTATAAATGACCTCTAATTTCTAGTTATTTCCCGAATAATTAATAATTGAGTTAGTATAGCTTGGGAGAGAGTCTCTTTTCAATTATTAATTATTAATTGTTAATTGTTAATTGCTGAAAGCACTTTTAATTTAGGCAGAGTACAAAACTATTTTGGGTTTTGTAGTAGGGTTTTGCAGGGTAGTATAGAGTAGGAAAATTGTTTGACCGCTGTAGTTTATATATGTAAAAACCGCTCTAAGTTTATTTAAAGATAATACTATTTCTCGCCACGCCTTAATGCTATATTAATGCTAATTTTAACCATGAACTAAACTACTAGAGATTATTTAATTTGGGAAAATTTAAAGTATGTTTAATTGTTGTTTGTAGTAGCTTTTCACCACACCCTAAACCCAAAACCCAACACCATACACCCGACACCCCACTGGCGATCGCCCTTGAAAAAGACCTAGCCAAACTTTTAAGACTTAGTATAAATAGGGGTGTTAAATAAAGAAATATCCTGGAGATTTTTTATCCTGGTTAAATTCTGAATAAATCAACACCCCAAAGTCAAAAAAAATTAGCTAAAATTAGATTGCGTTCCCGATATTTGTGTTAAGCTTCATCACAAGCCTCTAAATCCAATAAATGGATATAAGGTTCAATTAATTCCGGACGTTGAAAGGCGATCGCTCGTAGCAGGTGCCAATCATTCAACCCGTCAAAAGGATTTGTATAATCATCCTCTTCCAAACGTAAAGCCAACTTACCTACATCCTCTATAGTTAGACTAGAAACCTCGTCGTATGAGGAACGGGTTATAGTTTGCATCAAAACCAACCTCCCTGAAATGGCATCTGCTCAAAGCATGAATTAAATTGGAGTGTTATTTATATCTCCAACTTAAACTATAATAGTCCTTCTAAGCTTTTGCTATAGCATCTATAACAAAACTTCGCATTAACTTCACAATTTCTAGGCGAATTTCATGTCCCATGTTAAATTCTTGATATTGAACTTTTGCTCCTAAATTTGTAAAAGTCTCACGAGATTTCCTGGCAGCATCTATTGGTACAATGGGGTCTTGTTTACCATGTACTATCAAAATTGGAGCTAAATTTTTTACAGATGGTTGAAGTGGAGAATGTAAATAACCACTCAAAACTATTAAACCTACCAAAGGAAAATTTACTCCCACATCCATAGTCATTGCCCCACCCTGAGAGAAACCACATAGAATAGTTTTGGATAGAGGTATTCCAGTTTTATTCTCTAGAGACAGCAACCAATCAATTAATAATTGACGACTTTCTACTAAACCTTGGTATTCTTGGTTGGAAAGGTCGTACCACATTTTTCCTCCAGGAACTTGAGGATGAGGTAGTGGGGCGTCTGGAAATTCAAACCAATAATCAGGGAGATTCAATTCTGGTACAAAGGTTGTTAAGTCATTGGCATTAGAACCCCAACCATGTAAAGCAACTATCAGACCTGTTGGTATTTCTACGTTGGGTGAAATTGTAACTGAGTTTAATTGTGTCATTCAAAAGAAATAAAATTATTTACAAAATAAAAATATTGCAGTAACCACTATTAGAGATTAATATAAATTACTATGAAAATAGTTGCAGAGTTTTAAATTAATATGATTATTTTCACTTGTAAATAATTGTTGGATTAAATTTATAAATCATATTTTCAAAAAACAATATAAACCATTAACAAATAGGATTTATTAACAGCTATTCGGCTACAGATTTTGATAACTGTTATATATCCTAAACTGAGACGTATGTAGTAATTACTCGGGGAGGTTGATTTACTGCCTCAATAGTCATTTTAATTTTACCTATCTTACCACTACTAGGATCTAGTGCATCATAACGACGAGTGACTAATCCTAACCGTGTTTCATACTGAGTTAGTCCTGTTCCTGGATTTGGTCCAATGGTTGGATCGTTATCTCCTCGCCAAGTAGTCCAATCTTGAAATCTAGAACGCGAAGGTATAAGAGAACCATAAATTTCATCAGGAGAAAGTCCTTCAGCAGCCAAGTAATCAGCAGCTAATTTTATTCCTACAAGAGTCGGACTTGTCAATATAACTTCTTTGCCTGACCTATCAACATTAGCTAATACAAAATTGGGAGCGATTGTCTCATTTTTATCGTAACCCCAAAGTGGATTATTATTTCTACTACCACCACCTATTTGAGCAAAGGGAGTTTGATTTTGTGTATATCCGTGCTGGAAAAATTTTGTATTGACAGCTTTCACAGCAGACTCAATATCAGAAACTAATTCTGGATTTAATTTAGCAGCAATAGCTCTAACAAGATCAAAAAATATATTCTTAATATTTTCGTCTTTTAATAAGAAATCAAAGGATTGAGCTTCAGTAGGTCTTGGAAAGAATATTCCAGAGCTAGCTGCTAGAGAAGTACCACCTAAGATAGCTAATTTTGTAAACTTGCGCCGGTTTAACATAATAATTACAATGGTTGAAGAGTATCATCAAAAATATACAAATCTGTATAAGAATTCAGTGGAATTCCAAGAACACTTTTATTTCTGGCTTGAAATTCTATAGCGATGTTCTCGGTATTAGAAACATCTAATAACAAAGTTTTTATTTCGCCACGACTTACAGTATGACCAGCATAATACTTTCCATCTAAATAAACTTTAACCTCAATTGGTCCATCACTAGCAAATTCGTCAATTCCAAAAGTAAATCTAAAAGTTCCAAAAGGTTTTGTTGTTCCTTTAGGATTAATCTTACAAATTAGGGTATAATTTGAACTCCTAAAACTCACAGAAGCAATAGAAGAATAAAGTTGTCTTCCGATAGAAATATTTTTATTTGTATAACTCCAATATACCGATCCGTTACTACGACATTCTTTTAATTTTGACAATAAAGAGACAACGGTACTTGCATCTTTGGTATCTGGAAGTGTTGAACGTTGTGCTTGTGTAATTTTTATCCCTAATGCAGTTAAAATTAAACTTAGAAATCCAATGGTAAGTAATCTAGAAAATTTCATACTTCCTCCTAAGTATTTTTTATCTATAAATATAGCAAAACCATTTTATTTTTGAATAAGCAACTTGATTATAAAAACGGTTTTAGGTTCCTTTAACTTTATAACTCATTTATACTTCCTATATAGCAATTTTCATCCTAGTGAGGTACATCAATGATCCCCCTAAATCCCCCTTATCAAGGGGGACTTCCAGTTCCCCCCTTTTCAAGGGGGGTTAGGGGGGATCGAAACAACTTACTTTGCTTCTAACTCATATTTAGATAAAAAAAAGAATATTTTTATTCATCTTGAAAAGGTCTTCATTTTTAGTTAAAATTACACTTTAGCAAAAGACTAATTGCATCTTCTCCTACTGCCCAAATAACAGTCATACCAGTATGGGGAAGATGTCCTCGCGGAGATTTACTGTCAAACACAAGGTTATTGTAATTTGCCGTTTGGTCTCTGCCTATATATTCGAGAAATTTTTGATAAGTTTCGAGGTCAAAACTTTCAGGATTTTTGGCAATATCCTCCCAAATTTGTTTTTGTATACTGAATCCAAAACGTTCATCGCTAGAGTTTTTCCAAAGATTATCAATAACTCGTAAATCGTCACAAGAAAAATTTCTAACCGACTTATGATTTAGAAACCCTTCTCTTTGGCGATTTGCTCTTATTAGTATAAGTTCTCCTGTTTTTAAATCTGCTTCTCTCCATTTTTTAAGTGCCAAAAGATGGGTTAAGTCAGTATATTCCTTTAGCTCTGTAATAGGAGTATATAATATAGGAGTATCTAATAATAGAGAAGGTGTTTTAACAGGTGATATTTCTGTAGATTTATCTTCCGAAAAAACTAGGTTTATTAATCTTGGAAAAATCAACGTAATAATTACTCCCAAACCTAGAAAAAGAAACATAATTGGCTGTAATTTAAACTGTTGATTTAGGCTCTCTATTATTTCATCCCGACTACCAAATTTATTAGCTACAGTCCGATAACTAAAATTATCAGGAATAGTTTTTTGAGGGTAGGATACTTTCCTTTGTCGTGACTCTCCCGACGACTCTATTCAAATGGTTATACCACCATGAATAGTATTATTTTCAAATACCCCAGTATCTCCTATAGATTCTCCACTATTTCCTATAAATTTCCCACTAATAGTTTGTGCTTGAAGCACAGTATTAATTTTCTCAGCAGTTATTCCTTGAAACTTAATTTTCTCAACTTCTGATTCAATATTTTTAACATATTCTGAACTTTCCTGTTTTGCAACATTAACCACATCAATAACAGCTTGCTTAATTTCCGGGTCTTCATTAGCAGCAGTTTGCAATTCTTGTATAGCCCTCTCAAAATCTATAGGCAAAGCTTCTGTTTCAGCAGATTTAAAAGTAGGTAAAGTTTCCACAGGTTTTCGTTGTATAAGTTGCCAAAACTTATCCACCTGCTTCAAAGTTTTTTCCCCTAAACTTTCCCCTGTCTTTTCCGCATATTTAGTTAAAAAAGGAACGGCGATCGCTACTACAATTTCTATAGGTTCCATTTTCTATCCTCTTTATTAACACAATAATGCTGTAATTATATACTATGTAAGTAATAATTAGCGGGAAGTAAAGATTCTCAAAGCATTTCTGAATTATCAGCCTATAAACTTTGTTATTTACTTTGAAGGCTATTTTGAACAATTTTAGGAGATTAATTTTTTAAACAATCTTGTACACTGTTGTGAAGAATTAATCATACTTTAACATCAAAAAAATATTATTAAAAAAAACAAATGGTAAAAAAAAATAAATCACTTCCACCCTCTCTAACAATTAAATTTGGTAAATGGGTTTGGACGACTATGTGGCAAGTAATGATGTCAAAACTTGCCCCTAGAAATACATCAGGAGAATATATCCGCCCTAGTAGCATTTTTAGAGAAACAGTAGGAAAACAAGCAGAAAATCCATATCAACCCGCAACCGGGCGCTACCGTCTTTTTGTTGGACTTGGTTGCCCATGGGCGCATCGAACTTTAGTTGTTCGGGCACTTAAAGGTTTAGAAGATGCTATATCTATAAGTATTGTTTCTCCGGCGGGCGATCGAGGAATTTGGGTATTTGAAGAAGAGCAAGAAGGATGTCAAACTGTCCCGGAATTATATAAATTAGCTAAACCTGGTTATAACGGACGTTCTACTGTGCCTGTTTTGTGGGATGAGCAAACTAAAAGTATTGTTAATAATGAGAGTGCAGAAATTATTGTCATCCTCAACAATGAATTTAATGAGTTTGCGAAAAATCCTGATTTAAACCTTTATCCGGAACAGCTAAAAGCCAAAATAGATGAGTGGAATGAGAAAATTTATCATACTGTTAATAATGGGGTTTATCGTTGTGGTTTTGCCCAAACTCAGGAGGCTTATAACAAAGCCTGTGAAGAATTATTTACTACTTTAGATACAGTTGATAACACACTCTCCAAAAATAGATATCTTTGTGGTGATACAGTTACTTTGGCAGATGTACGTTTATTTACAACAATTTTTCGTTTTGATGCGGTTTATTATGGTTTATTTAAGTGTAACCGTCGGAGAATTAAAGACTATCAATATTTAGGAGCTTATCTCCGAGATTTATATCAACTTCCTGGGGTGGCTGAAACTTGTAATTTAGATGCAGTGAAGAGAGATTATTATGGTAATTTGTTTCCCATTAATCCTGGTGGAATTATTCCTTTAGGTCCTGAGATGAGTAGTTTTATAGAACCTCATAATCGTGAAAGTTTTGGTTGTGATTCGGTTTTACCAAATAATTAATAATTAATAGTTAATAATTCACAATTAAGAGTTGATTGTTAACTATAGCAATCAACTCTTAATTGTGAAAAGCCAGAGATGGTATACTCTAATTAAATGGTTAAACTTAAGTGTATCAATGTAAGGATGGAAGAACTAGATGAGTTGATCGGGAGTAATCCTAACCCCCGTGAACTAAAACGAGCATTAGCAGTACAAATGGTATATCAAAGATACACCTACCATGAGATTCGGGATGTGCTAAAAGTATCAGTAGGTTTTATTAGTAAGGTGACTTTTAACAAATGATTTAGGATTGCTATACTAAAAATTATTAATTCAACAATTAAGGTGAAAATCCTCCCCTTTTAAGGGGATAAAATCCCAAATTTTCCTTTTAGTCAATCCCCTTATTTTCATCATGGGTAATTATTAATTGTTAATTGTTAATTGTTAATTGCTGAACTACAACTTCAAATTAAGTCTATTGAGATTTTTTATTTATCAGTTTTTTTGAAAAAATAAATATTGATTGTTAAACTCCAGCCTGATAAGCAATGTAGGAACTGTGCATACAACGTTCCTAAGAGGTTGGGAAAAGATTGTTTTATATATAAACACTTATGGAATTTCCTAGATTAGAAAGTGTTTGTAAACTAAAGATTAAGACGGCCATAAGGCTTAATGTTCGGTGGGTTACGGCGTAGTGTGGGCATCTTACCCGCAACGACTTTAGTTACGATTCATAGTTATTGTCGCCTCACCCTCCCCACCCTACGCCTGGATTTAATATTCCTTTTATAAACAGTCTCTAAATAGGGGCAAATGGTTATTCGCCCCTACAGGTAGGATTTACTTAATTAGCACAATATATATTTGGATTTCTCAGTTTTTTAATTTAAGTCTTATCATTTTCTCAGCTAATTATCTAAACTTCTTCAGTTAAGTGAATAAGGATATCTAACGAAAAGAAAACAAATTAAGTTAACTCATTCAAAACAAAATTTTATTTGTAGTGTATTTATGAATAAATCAACCTCTTCATTCAATAACTACTCTTTAATTTCATTGCAGATAGTTATAATTCTTGTGTTTCTATACCACGGTGTACCAAAAGCAATTTTTTGGTCTGCAGCAATGGCAAAATTCTCAGAGTTTGGATTACCTGGTTTTCTCGGACCTATAACAGGAATTGTCGAGGTTATTACTAGTATTTTTATGTTGATAAATTTTCAGTTTCGCTGGTCTAGTTTAGTTTTAATATTTATTATGGCAGGTGCAATTTTTATTGTTCACATACCAGGTTCAATAGAGGCTGGAAAAGTTACTGCTGGTTTGGAAAGAGATTTATTACTTGTTGCAGGTACAGCGGTTATGGCTGCTTTTGGTTCAAATTTTATCACTAAAGAAAGACTGAAATAATACCAATTAAAAAAAAGAATGTTATGCTTGAGAAAAATTCAAATATTAACTAATTAAGAAAATTTTTCCACTTTATCCCTTTTATAACCAGCTTTTTTATTTGTTTTTCCTATGATTTAACCACACCTAACACCCCCACACCCTACACCCAAGATTGATAATATTTGTAGCAAACATTTATCAATTTGGTAGAAGACAATTTTCATAAAATACTGCTACATTTTTGAGTTATAGGTTTTAGGTGGTAGGTTTTGGGTATTAATAAAACAAGTGTAAATATTCTGATCAGAAGTGCCTACGCATTTTACTGTAATCATCCCCCACTTCCGAGCTTTTTTGAATTTGGTATAAAACTCTAGTTTCGACTTAGGTAGGGATAAAAAATAATCCTGATAAACAGGATAAATGAACAGCAAAGATGTTTTGAAAATACTTTGCTTTTTTGAGAAAATTGTTGTTTTATTACAGCATTTTCCTACCTGAAGAAGTACATAGATCTATAGTTTTAGGTTCAGTAATGAACAATTAACAATGAATAATTACCCCTGATTAAAATAAGGGGATTGACTAAAAGGAAAATTTGGAATTTTATCCCCTTAACAGGGCAGGGCTAATTCCTTTGTAATACCATTTCTCTGTAACAATGCACTTAATAATTGTTGCTCAGACCTGATTAAACTGACTATTTTCATCTTTATATTAAGCGCAACTTCATGGAGAAATGGTATAAGAATTTCACTGTTGCTTAAAATTGTAGAAGATAGCAGTTATCATATTCATTTTTATAAATTCTTTTTCTTCTTTTCTGTTGCCTTTTCCCCCTTCACTCAAACAGATTAATATTTATTTAATAATTCCCCTAGCCGATCAATCCCTAAAAAGTGGTATAGTAGACAACTAAGCTAGGGGTGCCTGTGTAGAGGCTGAGAAATACCCTTAGAACCTGAGTCTGGGTAATACCAGCGGAGGGAAGCTGTTTATTAAGGGAATTAGAATATGCGGACAGAATGGATCGCTAAACGTCATGGGCACAAAAATGTCTCTCAGATGCACTATGCTCGTCAGGGTGTCATCACCGAAGAAATGGATTTCGTTGCTAGACGGGAAAATCTCCCTGGTGAGTTGATTCGGGAGGAAGTAGCTAGGGGAAGAATGATTATCCCTGCTAATATCAACCATACTAATCTTGAACCGATGAGTATTGGTATTGCTTCCCGGTGTAAGGTTAATGCTAATATCGGCGCTTCTCCTAACTCTTCAGATATTGACCAAGAAGTGGCAAAACTCAAGTTAGCGGTCAAATACGGTGCCGATACTGTTATGGACTTATCTACAGGTGGCGGTAATTTGGATGAAATTAGAACTGCTATTATCAACGCCTCCCCAGTTCCCATCGGTACTGTACCAGTTTATCAAGCTGTAGAAAGCGTTCATGGCAATATTGAAAATCTTACTGGTGATGATTTTCTTCATGTCATCGAAAAACACGCCCAACAGGGAGTAGATTATCAAACTATTCACGCTGGAATTTTAATCGAAAATTTACCTTTAGTCAGAAATCGAATCACCGGTATCGTTTCTCGTGGGGGTGGGATTCTCGCAAAGTGGATGTTACACCATCATAAACAAAATCCTCTTTATACCCACTTTAACGACATTATTGAAATCTTCAAAAAATATGATGTTTCCTTCAGTTTAGGAGATTCTCTGCGCCCTGGATGCGTTCACGATGCTTCTGATGAAGCACAGTTGGCAGAATTGAAAACTTTGGGCCAGCTAACTCGTCGAGCTTGGGAACATGATGTCCAAGTTATGGTAGAGGGTCCTGGTCATGTTCCAATGGACCAAATTGAGTTTAATGTCAAGAAACAAATGGAAGAGTGTTCTGAAGCACCTTTTTATGTTTTGGGTCCATTAGTCACAGATATTGCTCCTGGTTATGACCATATTACTTCTGCTATTGGCGCAGCAATGGCTGGTTGGTATGGTACAGCAATGTTATGTTACGTTACTCCGAAAGAACATTTAGGTTTGCCTGATGCTGAGGATGTGAGAAATGGGTTAATTGCTTATAAAATTGCTGCCCATGCTGCAGATATTGCTCGTCGTCGTCCGGGAGCTAGAGATAGGGATGATGAACTTTCTGCTGCTCGTTATAATTTTGATTGGAATCGTCAGTTTGAGTTATCTTTAGATCCAGACCGGGCAAAAGAATATCATGATGAAACTTTGCCTGCGGATATTTATAAAACTGCTGAATTCTGTTCTATGTGCGGACCAAAATTCTGCCCGATGCAGACTAAGGTTGATGCTGATGCTTTGACAGAATTAGAGAAGTTTTTGGCAAAGGAAAAAGAACCTGTAACTCAAAGTTAGTAGTTATAGTTAATTCGGCGTTGCTGATGCGTGAGTATGATTTGTGTTTTTTGGTAATTGCTAAACTATTGAATAACAAATGAATAACAAATAGTTGAGATTGTTCAATTTTTATTTTCATACCTTGATTCAGCAACGCCGTTAATTCTAATCCCCTAAAATTATCCTAAATTTTAGGGGAGTTTTTTATCAATTTTTTATCAAAGAATTTAGGGTTTGCTGAATAATTATTTTTGTGGAAGGTTCGAGTCAATTAGCTCATTTGTATAGCAATCCTATTTTCTTCCTGGCAAAAATCTTACCGCTTTTTCGGGAAGAGGGAACAGGGAACAGCGGCTTTCGCGGAGCGTGACGCTAGTCGTAGGGAATGCGCACTCCTGTGAGGGAACAGCTAGGAGTTTCAACTTTTTTATTTACTTTTTAATTACCCGCAACCTATGGGCGGATTGCTATAGTAAAGATTTATCAAATTCATATATAGCAAATTTCAAGTATATGAAGTCAGATATTAATTTTTAAACCTCTCTAGTGCGGGCATCTTGCACCCTATAGGTTTACCTCAAAAAGGTGGAATCTGCTATAAAATTCTTTTCCCAAATTGGTATAAAAGGTAGGAGTTGAATTAGGCGATCGCTGCTTTTTTTAAAACTCAGAAATTGCATTATAATTCTTGATTGCTAAGTTCTATATTCCTCTTTCAAATGCAACTAACGAGCAACGCTAAAAGCTAGAAAACTGAGAGCTGAATACTTACGTTATAGGTTAACTATTTAACTTACTCTAAATATATTTTTTTTAATGTTGAAGCAGATACAGTTCATCAAAAATATTTACTGAATAATCAAACAAAATTAGATTTACTTGAACATTACTGATATTTTTAACAGGCTATTTAGCCCAATATCTGAATTCTCGTTAAGGATATACTCGAAAATATTTATTAGAGGAAAAATCCCATGATTCAGTCAACTATTTATTCTCTTGATGCAATCAAAGATGAAGTACGAGAATTAGTTACGCAGAAAGTTATTAGTAGTCATCAGTCGATTTACACTCTCCGTTGGTATATTCCTAGTCGGGACTGGGATGAAATTGAATTGGAATTAGAAAGAAATGACTTTCTGTTTAGAGATAGAATTATTGACTTGATTGGTTGTGCAGAATGGCGGGAAGATTAATAAAGTAAATTTTGTTTGTCTTTAACCGAAAAATTATTGTCTAAAGCCTCTCCTTGGACAGGGTAAATAAGAAAAATTTTCCTTTTAGTTAATCCTCTTCTTTTCAAGGAGAGGTCATTTCAGTTATCAGTTAACAGTTAACAGTTAATAGTTAACAGTTGTAATTACTTAGTAATTAACTCAAATAATCAATCAAACCAGATTAAGAGTTATTTTGACTTGCTCTAAAACTATAGCTTCCTTTTGACTAACTTTAGGTCCCATACCAAATAAACCTTCTCCAGAAGCATTAGCTATTTGATTAGCTATTTCATAGAGAAATTCTTTGTATTCTTGAGCTTCTTTAGGAGTAGCTTTGAGATGAGCGATCGCTACTGCTGCTTTAAGTTTTTCGAGTCCGTCTTCTAGAAAATCTTCAAAATTTTCTGCACTTTCTACTTCGTTAATTTTAGTCTCTGTTTCTTCATCAGAAATATCTGCTAATAAACCTTGAATCAGTTGATTATGTTGATAATATAACTGAGCATTCTTGATTTTTTTAGTAAAAGTAAATATTTCTTTGAAGGCTGAAAATAAAGTAAAGTCAGAAGCAGTAACTATTAGCCATGTAAGTGTAATAGCTTGCTTGAGTAGATTCCATTCAGAGTTTGTATAATCTACTTTACTAGTCATTTTTATAGCTGTTATTTTTCTGATAATTCTGCAGGTCTAATATCGTAAATATTGGCTCAAATATAAGACCTTCATTTTGATAAAGTTGTGAACCTCCTTGCTGTCTATCCACAAGAGCAAATACTCGCTCAACAGTATAACCTGCTTCTCGAAGTCGATTAACTGCTATCATTGCTGACGCTCCAGTAGTTACTACGTCTTCCAAAACCACTACTTTGGCATTGGCCGTAAGTGGAGGCCCTTCAATATAGGCCATTGTACCATGTCCTTTTGCCTGCTTTCGGATAATTAAAGCGGGTATGGGTCGCTCTTCGTAAGCAGATACCACACTAACAGCAGTAACTATTGGATCAGCTCCTAGAGTCAAACCTGCTACACCTTGAGTATCTTCAGGCAACATAGACAAAAATAACCTGCCAATAGCTAGGGAACCATAGGGATGAAGGGTGACATATTTACCATTTATATAATAGGAACTACGTTGTCCTGAAGATAATACAAAATCACCTTCACGATAGGCTAACTGACATAATAACTGAAGGAGCTTTTGTTTCATTGTGGTTAAATCAGCCATAGCAAAAGATATAGATGATTTGGTTTGGGATAGAATTTCATTAGTCATGTTTTTAAACTTGGGGAATCGAATAAAATCTGATTCTATTCAAGAATCTCACTGTTATAATACGAGGAATTTAGCAGCGATAACTTCAAAGTTAAAATGTTAATTAAAATCAATCATCAACTATGGCCATGAATTGGAAAAGCTTTAGTAGTGTTTTTGTTTTTTGTGCGATCGCAACTCTGGCCTCTGCCCATACAGCTAAAGCTGGACATCCACGGGACTCTGCTCGTACATATCAACCCTTTGCTGAAGAGTTTAACCGGGCGAGTCAAAAAGGTTCTGGTAACTTTTTTAGGAATAGAGGTCTGCTACGCCAATTTGGTAATTATTTTGGTATCCCAAGGTTTCCAGACCAGACTCTTGTTGATGATAACCGACGAGTTAACCAGGTTTACATAGATGAGCAAAGGCGACAGTTTTCAAGTACACCCGTTATTCGCACTCCCGATCTAATCAATCCCTATGATACATCTATAATGAGTCAACCTGCTCCAGAACCTATCCCTAGTTTTGGTGGCAATTAGGTAACTTTTTGATATTTAATAATGCGCCCTGCTGGAATCGAACCAGCCTGATGGCAAATTATGAGTTTGCTGCCTCCCCAATCGGCCAAGGGCGCTTAATTGATTTAGACTTTAAAAGTCTTGTAGCCAAAATTCGTGATAAATTTTAGACCAATTTTTAATATAACATAGTTTTTTGACTTTAGTGAAATTTTAATTAAAAATTATTAAGTCAAGCATAACCATATATAACTCTTTATAGTATATCATAAAAAAGTTGTTTGTAGTAAAGAATATCTAAATATATCAATCAACTATGAATTCTACTATTGTGCTGACTCTTAGTCTCCTAGCTCTTATGTTTGGTGCAGGTTTGAGTAGCGCTTCTTGGGGATTTAGTTTGGGTAGGGAAGCTTTAAAAGGAATTACTCAGCCAGATACCCGTCCCACAAATAATATTGCTGGAACGAAAGGTACTGGGACTCGTAAAGAAAATGTAGTTTTGGTAAAAGAGGAGAAAATTGTTGCAAATGTCAAGAAAATAATTAGAAATGGTGGAG